>JAFGAQ010000003.1 GCA_016933595.1 Opitutales bacterium
GCGGGTCAAACCATTCAATTCACCATAGAGGCCACTGATCCGGACTCCGATCCCTTGTCCTTCTCGGCTTCCGGATCCAATCCCTGAACCATTTCGTATCGATGCCCGGGATTGCGGGGATGGGAGGCGTCGACTACCCGGGAGAGGATCGCCATCGCCCCATCTTCCATCGGGTTCTGGTGATCGGCCGCTCTCAATTGCAGCCGATACATGAATTGGACTTCATCCCATATATTTCTAACCAGGCTGCATGCAGGATATTCGTCGGGCCTTAATGTGAGCTTAATCGAAGGACTCTAACCTTGTCGAGCTTTGTGGGGAACTGAGGTTCATAAACTCGCGAACCACGATTTATTCCACGACCTGTCACCATTCAAGCCATGAACTCCCAGCCTGCGCTCATTCAGCTTTCGAAAGTAAGTAGGCGTTTCTTTCTCGATGAAATGGAGACTCTGGCCCTCGACGGCATCGACCTGATCATCCAGTCCGGGGAGTTCGTATCCATTGAAGGACCTTCCGGATGTGGAAAATCGACTCTTCTGGCTATCCTTGGCCTTCTCGATACTCCAACATCCGGGGTATTTCGCTTGAGAGGCACTGCGGTGGATACTCTGTCCCGGGATGATCGAGCCCGGATCCGGAACACGGAAATCGGGTTTGTCTTTCAGAGTTTTAACCTGATTGGGGACCTGTCAGTGCAGAAGAATGTGGAACTCCCGCTTCTCTACCGAAGCATGGCCCCCTCGGAGCGCCGTAAGCGGGCTGAGGAATGCCTGGAGAGTAAGTATGTCCCCTCGCCGGAAACACATGCCTGGTCAACTGTCCGGTGGGCAACAGCAGCGGGTGGCGGTGGCCCGGGCATTGGTGGGCTCTCCTTCAATCCTTTTGGCTGATGAACCAACTGGCAACTTGGATTCGCGCAACGGGGAGGCAGTCATGGCGCTGCTCAATGGACTCAATGACGAAGGCATCACCTTGTGTATGGTCACCCACGATGATCGCTACCGACGCCTCGCCAAGCGCACCCTTCATATCTTTGACGGGCGGATAGCCGATCCCGTATCCGTCGGTGATGACGGGGTTACCCTCACAGGAGCTTCCGTCGGGCAAGGGACTTGTTGTTCGCAACCATGAATGCTTTTTGGGAGGATTGCCTTCAGGCTTTGCACCGGATCAGGCGCAACCAGGTATTGACCGTTTTTAAACTGGGTTTGGTGGCGGTAGGGCTTGGAAGCTCGGTGACGGTGTTCTCGATTTACAATGCGGTGTTCATGAGGCCCGTACCCTATCCGAACGGGGATCGGATCGTTGTTCTCGGCCAGACCGATGATAGTAGGGGTGATGCCGTTTTCACATCAATGAACTTCTATTCGTACGAAGCAGTGAAGACCCAGGGCTCCGATTTCAATCCACTGGGTTATTTCACCTACTTTGATGCCTCTTTTCAGAGTCGGTACAGGCTGGACAACCTGTATGGGATAGCAGTCAGCCCGGAAGTTTTTGAGATACTCGGAGTGAAGGCTCACCTGGGGAACACCGTCAACCGCCATTCGAGTCGCCAAGGGGCTGAGCGGGTGGTGGTGATTGGATTCCCCCTATGGCAGAGCCATTTTGCCGGAGATCCCGGAGTCATAGAAGAAAGTGTCCGCATCAATGACCTCACCTACCGGGTCTGCGGAGTGATGCCTGCGGGTTTTCGTTTCGTTGGGGAAGATCCCATCGATGGACCTCAGTTCTGGGCATTGCAACTCCCGGAGGATATTCCGCAGGAAAACAAAAAATCCCGGTATTTTATGGGAGTAGGCCTGTTGAATAGCCAACGCTCCTTGGATAGCATCCAGATCGACCTCTCAAACATCGGTGCGGGATTGCGGGAGCAATACCCCCGGTTCATGGCCAGAAAGGACATCAAAGTGCGGGGACTCAAGGAATACCTGACTGGAGACATCCGGTTGCAGGTCAACGTATTGATGGGAGTGGCGCTACTGCTTCTCGCTATCACGACTGCCAACCTGTCTCAGCTTTGTCTGGCGCAGAATTACATCCGGATGCGAGATTATGCCATTCGGCAAGCGCTGGGAGCCCGGTCCGGCCACTTGTTCCGGATGCTCATGATCGAGCACACGCTCCTTTGCCTCTTGGGGGCCGGATTAGGAGCTCTGGGTGGGACAATATTGAAGCGGAAAATCCTGGAGTTACTGCCTTTTCGACCTTTTGAGATGGTCGACATGGATACGAGGGTCCTGATCTTTTTTATGCTTGTGGTAGCTGGAGTGAGCCTGATTTCAACTTGGGTGCCCCTGATCCAAATGCGCAGACTGAGCTTGGAATCCGTTCTGCGGGAGGGGGGGATGCGTATGGTAGGAGACGCTTGGGGAAAACGGATCGGGAAGGCACTCATAGTTGCCGAGATAGCGCTTTGCTCGGGCTTGTTGTCCCATTGCGGCTGGCTCCTTGCAAGTGGGATCCAGCGCTCCCGGGTTCCGAATCCGGTGGAAGCGGAACAGTTGTTTTGCGTCAACATCAATCTCAGGGAGGACCGCTATCCCGATTCCGCTTCCCGGGTGCGGTTCATGGATCGGCTGGTCACGGGTTTTCGTTTGCTGCCCGAGGTGGAATCGGCTGCCTATGGATCGCAGGCGATTACCCAACTGGGCGGCGGGGGCAGCTATTTCATGATCGACGACCGGGATGAAATCGACATCACGCAGTCAGGGAAACTGATGAGCCGGGGTTTCGCGTCGCCCGATTACCTCAAAACCCTGGGATTGCAACTGATGTCAGGTCGGATGCTCCTCCCGGAGGACACGGCGGACAAGCCGATGGTGGCCGTGATCAGCCAAACAGCCGCTAGAAAGTATTGGCCAGGCGAGAGCCCGATCGGAAGGCGCATTCGCGTGAACCATCGAACCGATGACTGGTCGGAGATTGTAGGCATCGTGGAGGACACCATAAGTGCGGACCCGCAGCCCAAGCAAGTGCCGATGGTATGGAAACCTGCTAGCTACGCCTTGATGAACAGCGCGACGATGATCCTTCGCCTCCGGCGTCCGGGAGGCTTCTCGGTTGATCGTTTCAAACAGGCTCTTGCCGATATTGATCCCGAAACGGCCTATTGGGATCCGGGAATGATGGACGATCTCCTTACGAGTCGGCTTTGGCCTATCCGCCTCCTTTCCCATCTCCTGCAAATTTTCGTGGGAATAGTCCTGCTAATCTCATTTGGAGGGATTTTTTCCGCAGTGTATTTCTCGGTGGCTCAGCGCATGGCTGAATTCTCGCTCCGGATCGCCTTGGGTGCGACATCCTATCGCGTTAAATGGGGAGTGCTTGCTGAAAACCTGCTTCCAGGGGCTGTCGGGTTGGGTCTGGGGTTGTTATTGGCAGCCGCCACCCAAACCTTGATAAGGGATATGTTGTTTCAGATCGGGGATTGGACGGGATGGATCATCTTATCTGTAAGCTTAATCGCAATGGCAGCGACTATTGCAGGAAGCATCATTCCAGCTTTCCGGGCAGCACACAGCGATCCCTTGAAGTATTTACGCGAAAGTTGAAGGTCGGCAGTGCCCAGGAGAATAAACAGGGAATACACCATCCTAGGCAATATGACGAGCATTGCAGATTCTACGTATAAATACGGCAGGGGTTTGACCAACGCGTCTTTTCAAGCCAATGCCCCAACAATGGGAAACATCGTTTTTGGCAACGTTGGCATTGGGTTTTCGGTGTGTTTTCTTTCCAGGTCCAGCGGATTCACGACACCTGAGTGGCTTGGCTACCCCAGCGCGAAACGGGATAACCGTACACCCGGGTCTCGCATCATCCGCAACAAATCCCTCCAGGCGGGCATGACGATTGCGTTTAAAGCGTCGCCGAAGGCGAGAACGACGATCCACTCGAGTATTCCGCTCAAGGTTCTCTTTAGGCTTTTTTCAATTGTGGCTCCTCTCATATGCTTTGCTATGGGCAACCAGGTGCTGGATTCCTTTGCATTCCCCGAATCAATGAACGCCATGTTGAGGGCCAAGCCCTCTTCACTCGGGTGCCCGTTAAGATTGTAATTCCGACCAAATTCAAATTGACTCCGCATATCGGCAATGGAGAGATTGTTCTGGCTTCGGCTGTGCATTCTCGAACATGAATGCTTCCCCGTCATGCGAAGATTTCTGCTCATTCTACTATGGTCACTGGTGCCCGGTTTCTGGTTGACGGGGCAGGTCGATCCCTTCCCTGAAGATCCCATCACCCCGGGCATCTCTTCTGTGCCGGGAGTCGTGATCACAGACTGGATCGGGAATACATTCGGAATGGGAGACATGATCGACCCGGACCTTCCTCCCGAATACGATTTCAATCGGAAGTGGGTTCAGAATTTCTGCGAAAACGCATGGGTTTCCGCAGATGGTCGCGTCTACACCCACAGTCATTGGGACGAAGGAAGCCGTGCAGGTGGCATCTACCAGAACGGGGATGTCGTTGGGCAGCTTGCCAGCCCCACCAAGGCGGTATTCGGGAGGAACGGAGCAATCGTCGGAGATGATTCCTACGTCTATGCCACCTCTATCGTGGATTGGGGCGAATGGCGACGCGAAGGTTTTGGGATTCGAAGGTTCCACATGAATGGCGACACCGCATCATGGGGTGGCGGAGAAGGATATTTGAACTCATATCTGGTCATTTCCGATACTGCGAGTCCTCCTTCCCCGGCCAAACTGGCACTCGACCCATCGAGGAAAGAGCTTTTTGTTTTTACGGGAGACGCGGTTCAGGTTTTCAGCACCCAAACCATGTCCAAAATACCGATCGCGACAATCCCGTTGGAGGTCATTCCTTCCGATCCCGATGCTCCACGTCTGCATGATATGGTCTCCGACCGTTCGGGTAAGCTATGGATCATGCGATCCAGGAACCTGATCGAGCGCACGGACCATCGTTTGGTTCCTGACGGAGTGACCATATCCGGCAACTTCGGGGAATGGCCCCGTCTGGGGATGGCACGGGACAGACGGCTGATGGTGTGGGATGATAACCTGTTGCAGGTGCGTTTCTACTCCAATCCAGGCACTGCACAGCAAAGCGTCACAACCTTTGGAGCAGCGGGAGGAATTTACAGCGGAGTCAGAGGTCAACGTCAGCCCGACAAACTTATCCCCAGGGCTACCTCGCTCGGAACAGATGCGAATGGCAATATCTATATGACCTGGGGTATGGCCATTGCACCGAGCTTTACGGAAGTCCGTTCATGGACACCCCAAGGGGCTATGCGATGGGAGGTGGTGGCTCATCTGTTTGTGCATTGCGGTGGCTTCGACCGGGCTTCCGATGGCAACGAGATATTCACGACCCAAACCCGCTACACCATGGACTACAGCAAACCTGTCGGGCAGAAGTGGAGCTATGCCTCGTATATCTGGGACCGTGAGGATGAGCCCGAGATTCCTGCCATCGGGGGTGGCGTGATCGTGAGGTGGCTCGAAGGCAAAAGGGTGGTTGCAAAATCGGTTGGGGACCTGACCTCCAATGGATTCCGACTCTACATCGACAGCCAGGAGAGCCTTGAATACGTCGATGCGATCTACGGATCCTGGGCTTGGTGGTTCGACAGCAACGGCGACATCTGGAATGGAGATGCCAAAATTGACGGGGTCGAAGTCATTGCCCGTTACCCTTTCACCGGATGGGTCAATGGCAAACCCACCTGGAATTGGTCCAACCCTCAAACCTGGCCCAGGCCCACCAGCTACCCGATTAATCGTATCTTTTACGAACCCGGGACCGATGATTTGATTGTCGCGGGGGATTCTTCACCTGGAGATTGGGGACGAGTGGGCCTTCAGATGGCCCGTTTCAGCGGCTGGGTCTCGGGAGATCGTGCCGAGGCCTGGCACGTAAATCTGCCCCACGACTTCATTTACAGCAACCAGGTCGATTTTTTCAAAGCGATGTGGGTCGAGTCCGACTTCATTTTCCTTGCGGCCTGTGCTTCTCAACCCAGGGCCATTCATGTGTATCGGGTTGTCGATGGTCTTCGGATCGGCCAGATTGTTCCAGGCCCGGCGGTAGCTGGAGATTATCTGATCGGAGAAACCTGGGGCAGACATGGATGGATAGACATGGTTTGGGGTGTTCAGGCGCTCAAGAGGCAGGATGGCTCCTATGCGATTCTGCTCGAGGATGACATGAATGCAAAAAACAACCTTTACCTTTGGACCCCGGGAAACATGCCCCCTCCGCCTCCACCCCCGCCGCCCTCGCAGATTACGGATGAACTGGGAGAGACCATTCCGGAATTCCGGGTCGAAATCAGCCAGGCAAAAGTGGAAAACCAAGGTGGATACACCCTTGGGGGGGACAACTCCA
The DNA here is from genome assembly GCA_016933595.1 of Opitutales bacterium. Classification (GTDB taxonomy): domain Bacteria; phylum Verrucomicrobiota; class Verrucomicrobiia; order Opitutales; family JAFGAQ01; genus JAFGAQ01. The sequence goes on from JAFGAQ010000003.1 coordinate 6,364, forward strand.
AGGCCGTCCCGCTCTCCACCACCCAGCCAGGACACATAACATGGCAGATCGATAACGTGGCCGATATTACTGCCACTGTCGGAATCCGTGCCGGCCAACCTGCACTGTTTTCGCTCGCCGCCTCTGGCAACGGATCAGTCTTTACACCAATCTCCGGCACCGCGACCGCAGGGCAGACTGGAGACTACTGGCAAGTTTGGACCTACCAGTTCGATAACATTCCATCCGGCTCCACGCATTTCCGGGCGACATTGAGCGCAGTGGGTTGCAGTAACTTCTGGGACATCACGCTAGGGCAGATGGTCTTCAACCTGAACATGGATCAACCGCTGAACCTCGTCCCCATCGGCAACATGACGATTCAGGCGGGTCAAACCATTCAATTCACCATAGAGGCCACTGATCCGGACTCCGATCCCTTGTCCTTCTCGGCTTCCGGAACCAATCTTTGAGTGGGCCCAATTCCCATTCTCCGCGATCCATTCAATCTCAACAAAGGACATTGCCTGCCATCAGAGCAGCAGCAAGAAGCGTCA
>JAFGAQ010000195.1 GCA_016933595.1 Opitutales bacterium
ACAAGGGGATTCCCACTTGACCCGAGACGCGCATTCCGGTTTGTTTCTGTGATAATGAGCAGGCCCTCTTTGCCACCCATGCGACCCGATCATGTTCTCTGTCCGCTGATCGCATCCAATGCACAGGAAGCAATCCATATCCTGATGGATGGAATGAGGGACAATGCTGCGATCACCAACTCCGATGAATTGATGCACGAGATCATGCTGCGCGAGAGGGAATCAAGCACGCACATCGGGCACGGCGTGGCAATTCCGCATGCCCGATCCCGGAACGTATCCGGAATGGTATTGGCGGCAGGACGTCTCGACCATGAGATCCTCTGGGATTCAAGCGGGAAACCGGTTCGCCTGGTGTTGCTCATGGGGATTCCGCCCCAGTGCATCGAAACCTATCTGGGCGTGATGAAAGCCTTCGCTCACGGGTTTAGAAAACAACATCTTGCATCCAAGCTCCTTGATGCCGCCAATCCTGAAGCCTTCTCACAAATCCTCACTTCTGTTCTATCGGGCATTTGATTGATTCCGACATCCAAATGCTACCATAACCGGAAAACCGGATCCACACTACCGAACGGACCATCAACCACCCTCCTCTTCTTTGCCTAAGCGGATGTCCCCCGAAGCCACACCAGCATCACGCCTCAGGGATTCCAAACGATTGCGCTGGGTCTACCTTGCGCTCAGCCTGCTCTCGAGAGTTCGCATACGAACCAGCCACCGCATTTTTGCTCTGGCTGTGATCATCGGGGTAACCGCTGCCTTGTCGTCCTACGCTTTCAAGGAACTGGTCCACGGCATCCACCACTTGCTCACCGGAACCGCCTCCAAAGGTTATGTGGATGCCTTCCTGCATCTCGGCCTGTGGCAACGCATCCTCATCCCGACAATCGGGAGCGTGGCAGCAGGTCTGCTGCTGACGGCGGGCCAACGCATCGATAACCGTCAGGCGACCGACTACATGGAAGCGGTCGCGCTGGGGAACGGAGACGTACCCGCCCGCCCCAGTCTGCTCAAATCCATTGCAGCAGCATGTTCCATCGGCTCAGGGGTGTCGATCGGGCGGGAAGGTCCGCTCGTCCAACTCGCAGCGGTGGCTGCTTCGCTTCTGGGCAGGCTGCTGAAAGAACCACCCGCCCGGCTGCGACTCCTAGTGGCATGCGGAGCCGCCGGCGGGGTTGCGGCGGCCTACAACGCTCCAATCGGAGGCGCGATCTTCGTAGCTGAGATCATCATCGGATCGATCGCGGTGGAAAGCCTTGGCCCCCTTCTGGCAGCCAGCGTCGCTTCCACCATCACCATTCGGGCGATCGACCCCAATCTGGTATCCTACGCGATCGACATCCCCTTCGACTCCGGGTTCGCCTCAGTCGTCTTGTTCGCCACACTTGGAACGGTATGCGGCTTTGCGGCCCCTCTCTTCATCGCAACCCTGAAGACAGGCAAACGCCTCTTTGCCCCAATCCGTCTTCCCTTGCCAATCAAACTGGGTATCGGGGGTCTTCTCTTTGGCCTCATTGCAGCCTTCCACCCGGAAGTAGCCGGAAACGGCCAAAGCGTCATTCGCGGGATGCTCGACGGCATGTTCACATGGGAGACCATCGCCATACTGGCCTTGCTCAAGGTGCTCGCCGTGACCATCGTGTTCGGCTCCGGAACGGTCGGAGGTGTCTTCACCCCCTCCTTGCTGGTTGGAGCCTCCATCGGATATCTTTGGAGCGTTCTGCTCCAGCACCTCGGATTCGGGCTGATCCCCCCCGAAGTGGCTGCGCTCGTCGGGATGGGATGCTTCCTGGCCGCGGCGACGCACGCACCCTTTATGGCGGTGTTCCTGTTGTTCGAGATGTGCCTGCACCCGGGCATTCTAATTCCCCTGACCGTGGCCACACTTCTGTCCTACTCCATCGCCCGCGGGCTCGGCGGAGCCTCTCTCTACCTCGAATCCCTTCAGTCCGGCCCCAGAAGCGTATTTGATAAGGACATCGCCACCCTCACCGTCAGCGAGATTGTCCGGCCTCAAGCCTCCCAGACTCATCCATCGAGCAGTTTCGGTGAAGTTGCGACCCGTTTCCTTCGGGCCAGCGAAGGGATGCTGCCGGTGACGGATCAGGATGGACACTTCCTCGGGTCCATTCTGTTGCAAGACGTACGCCCCTACCTCAAAGAAAGGGTGCTGGCAGATTCGATCATTGCGCGGGACATCCTGCGGGATGACATTCCCACGCTCGATGCAACGTTCGACCTCCCGCACGCCCTACGCACCTTCTCCGAAACCGGACATTCCGCCCTTCCGGTAACCGACCCCAAAACCGGGACCTTGCTTGGAATGCTTGAAAAAAACGATCTTTACCTTGTTGTATCGGAAATAACCCGCCGGGCTGGCGTGCATTCGACCTGAAATCGATCCAACAATTACTTCCGTGCCAAGTGACACCATTGCATCCGCTCCATTTGAAGGCCAGTCGCTCGATCTTTCGTTGACGATCCCCGATCTCTGGCAACAGGAGGCTGTCCGTTCGCTTCAGGCCGGATGGGACGTGATCGTGGATGCCCCCACAGGCGCAGGCAAGACCTTCATATTTGAGCTCTTCATGAAGAGTGGAGCCGTTCGTGGACAGGCGGTTTTCACGGTCCCAACCCGTGCGCTTGCAAACGACAAACTGATGGAATGGCGGGCGAAGAAATGGAATGTCGGCATCTCCACCGGTGACATCGCCGAGAACCTCGATGCGCCGGTCCTGATCGCGACACTCGAAACACAGAAGGCCCGGCTCCAGCGCGGCCACTCCCCCGCCATAATCGTGATCGACGAATACCAGATGATCGCTGACCCATCGCGGGGAATCAACTACGAGATGGCGATCATTCTGGCCTCCCCATCCACCCAGCTGCTCTTGCTCAGCGGAAGCGTGGGCAACCCCGAAACCCTGCTCCAATGGCTCCAGCGGATTGGGCGCAAAGTGAGATTGATCCGGCACCGCGAGCGTCCAGTTCCGCAAGAGCAAGTCTACCTCGAAGGTCTCACCAACCGCATCCCCAAAAGCATATTCGGGTATTGGCCGGAACACATTGCAAGGGCGCTCAACGCCGGACTGGGTCCCGTCATCCTCTTCGCACCCCATCGCAAAGACAGTGAACGGATCGCGCGCCAGCTAGCTGCCAGTTTTCCTCAGGATGATCCGCTCGAACTCAGCCCCGAGCAATCGATGCTCGCCGGAGACACCCTTTCCAAACTGCTGCGCAACCGGATCGCCTTCCACCACAGCGGGTTGAGCTACCGGCAAAGAGCCGGCCTCATTGAACCGCTCGCCAAAGCGGGCCAATTGAGGGTAGTGGTCGCCACAACCGGTCTGGGAGCGGGGATCAATTTTTCCATGCGCTCGGTAATCGTGGCCGACCGCGAATACCGGCAAGATGAACAAGTCTCGATGGTGCGGGCCGACGAGTTACTTCAAATGTTCGGGCGAGCCGGCCGCCGGGGGTTGGACGAGCGGGGCTACATCCTCACCCTGCCCGGGAAACCAAGGCTCGAGGATGCCGCTCCCATCCACCTGAGGCGAACGCCACAAATCGACTGGCCATCCTTCCTGGGGATCATGCAGCGCATGCAAACCGACGGTGGCAAGCCTCAGGACGGGGCCGAGCGGCTTGCCCGCTCACTTTTTTCGGATACACCGGTTTCGTTCGGGTTTGATGCCCTTTGTCCGGAGGACACCAATACTGCGGCAACCCCGCATACACAACTGCCACGGTCTTCCATTCTTCCCGATGACGCCAACACAGTGATCGAGATCCTGAACTCGGAAGATCAATGGGAACGACGAAAAGGCCCGGTCCCCGCATCGCTCGAACACACGCTCTTCCACCATCGCGGCTCATGGAAACACTCAAATCAGGTAGCCGATGCCCTCCGCTTCAGTGATACAGGATCCACCTGCCTGCTCTTCCGCAATGCCAACGGACACAAGATCTACGGCAAGGAATGGGCCGTCGCACACTTCCCGCGCAAACCCGAACACAACAAGTTGCAACTGACCAAAAGCTACCGTGCGCGATTGAAGGCAACCCTTGGGAAGGGGGACCTTCGCAAAGCCCAAATCCCGAAGTTTCTGACCCTGGAGGAAATCGAGCCACATCTCATCCACAGCCTGCCGCTGATCACCTCAGGCGGATCCCTGCACGGCCTCGTCGAACGCGGCGGAACCCTCTACGCACGGATCGATCTTTCCACTGCGCGGATTCTTGCCCGGAAAGATCGCAGGATCCGCCTGCTCTTCAATCCTCCCGAGCGCCAGGTGATCGACGGCTTCACCCGGACCAGCATACGGGAACTCCAACGGCCGGCGTCTACCAGCGAGTCCCGACGTGCGATTGCCCTCATCTGGCAAAGCCTCGGACTCATCGACAAGGATGCACAACCCACCCGCAGAGGGGTCCTGTTCAGCTTTTTCAATCATGGCGAGGGACTTGCCATTGCTGCCGCTCTTGAAGACAAGGACTACCCGATAGAAGCACTGATCTGGGATTTGGCCAACCTCAGAGCCGGGCATCGCTTTGATTCCATTGGTGATCTCGGTTCTCGCCTCAGCTATGTATCCCGCGAGACCTATGGGAACGCAACGTATCCGGGCTATCTGAAGATGGGGGTTCCCGAGGAATACGGCGAAGGGGCATCCGACTTGATCTACCAAACCTGTTCGGACTCGAAATCACTCGCAGGGTTCCTCAGCGAAGACGTCAAAACCGGGGATATTGAGCGCATCCAGCTTGAGTGGAGGAGCATCCTGCGGCAGATCGCACACGCCCCCGAATTCCCATGGGACCGATGGTCCGCACTTCAGCTCAAGGCACGCGATTGGATCCATCAGCACGAACGGGTCCACCCGCTTTCCGGACTACCGGGATTGACACCCCGTCAAAAATCCCGGAAACCTCTACCCGTTAACTGGCGCTGAACCGCGCCTCCATTCTTCTCCACACCCGTGATCGGTTTCGCACAGGACGCATTCACTGAAAATGCTTCGGCTTCCAACCCGCAAGTCATCGAACTCGCAAAGTCGGTCTTTGGCGGCACCGGAATCCTCTGCGACAAACTGAAACTGGAGCATCGCCCGCAACAGGAAAACATGGCAGTGGCGGTTGCCGAAGCGGTATTGGCCAATCAATCGCTTCTGTTCGAGGCAGGAACGGGAGTCGGCAAGAGCCTCGCCTATCTGATTCCCGGGATTATCCAATCGGTGGAGGAGAAGCGCAAACTCGTGGTGTCCACGCATACCATCGCCCTCCAAAACCAGATCCTCAATAAGGACCTCAAACTCTGCCGTCAAATCTTCGAGTCGGATCCCACCCTTTCAAAGTATGCGGCATTTCAGGCCACCCAGCTGGTCGGCAAATCCAATTACCTCTGCAACGGCCGCATGGAAAAGTGGATGAGCGATCATGCGTCCAAGATGAAGGAAAAGGAGCGGGCCGAGATGGAAAGGATCATGGAGTGGGCCCAAAGCTCAAAGACCGGGCTGGTTCATGAACTACATCCGGCCCCCGACCCCGACCTGTGGGAACAGATCAATGCCGACTCAAGCGCATGCTCCCGCAAGCATTGCAGCCCGGAATCCTGCTTTTACCAAAGGGCCAAGGCTTCGATCGACAAATCCGACGTGGTGATCGTCAACCACGCCTTGCTGTTCTCGCTGATTCATGCCGGTTTCCGTCCACCCAAGGACACCCGGGGGATTCTCTTCCCGGATGACCGTGTGGTGCTCGACGAAGCCCACACCATTCCGGATGTCGCCACGGAGCATTTCGGGCTTTCGGTCTCCAACATCTCGGTGCGCCGTGCGTTGCTGCGCGCCTTCAATCCCGAAAAGAACCGGGGCTTGCTTGTGGGCCGTGGCAAAGAGAAACGATTGAACAGCGTGGTGACCGCACTCGATTGCTCGGATACTTTCTTTGAGAGCATCGCGAGCCGGTTCCTGACCCGCAAGACCATGCATCGGCTCATGGAGCCGTTCTGGATCGAAAACACGATGCTTTTGCCGCTCAAGGAAGTGTGCGACGCGCTCAAACAAGCTGCCCGCGATGAGACCGATGAAAAATCCGCAGATGAACTGGATGACGCAGCCCGGAGGATCATGGCATGCGCAAACGGGATCGCGGACGCCGTTGCACTGGGCGACGAGAACCACGTCTACTGGGTTGAATCCTTCGGAAAATCCGGACTCAACACACGACTGAGGTCGGCACCAATTGACGTATCCGGCATTCTCAACGGGCTGCTCTTCACACGGGAAACCTCCTGTCTGATGACCAGTGCCACGCTCACCACCGCCGACGGTATGGAACGGTTCAAGCAATCCTGTGGTGCGACCGGCATCCCTGAGGGAATCGAGCAGTCGCCATTCGATTTCAAGAATCACATGAGGGTCGCAATCGCGACAGACTGCCCAAGACCCAGCATAGATGAAGGCAAGATGGACTTGGACTACCTCTCCGACATGATCGCGTGGTGCGCGAATCGAGTGGAAGGGGGAACCTTGGTGCTCTTCACCAACCACAAGGAAATGCGAACGATCGCGGACCGCACTCAATCCGCCTTCAACCGGGCCAATCGCGAACTACTGATTCAGGGCATCGATGGGAAACCCAACACCATCATCCCGAAGTTCAAGAAACTCGGCAACGCGGTCTTGTTCGGGACCGACACCTACTGGACCGGCGTCGACATCCCCGGACCCGCCCTGTCCCAGGTCATTCTCGTGCGCCTGCCGTTTGGCAACTTCTCCGATCCCATCGAGCAAGCCCGCAAAGAGCATTGTCTGGCGCGGGGAGGCAATCCCTTCGCGGACATTAGCCTGCCCAACGCCCAAATCAAGTTCCGACAGGGAGTGGGTCGGCTTATCCGGAGTGCCAGCGATCGGGGGATTATCACAATACTCGATTCCAGAATCGTGAACCAGTCCTACGGCAACTCATTCATCGCGACACTGCCCAACCGGCATTACCAACGTTTCAGCATCGACAACAGGGAACACGCCTTCCCATCCGCTCAAGGTTGAAGTTTTTCGAATCCAGTGGCAGATTAGTCGCATTGAGATCTCCATCCGCAGATTTCCTTCACGGACCGGATACCGAAGTGTAACCCCAACTTATCCGACATGCCTGAAATATCATCCCCCACCATCGCACCATCTGACACCCGTCGACTCGGACCCTGGCGCCGGTATGCGGCAATTAGCTTACTTTTTATCCTGATTGCCCTTATCATTGCCCTGCTCTGGTTTCATCCTTTCCGATCCAAGGATACTTTACTGAACGTCACCTACGACGCCAACCGCGAACTGGTTGCGGATTTGAATGCCGCGTTTGCGGCAGCCCATCCGGACATCCATCTCCGGGTATCCCACGAAGGCTCTATCAAGCAGGCGCGCAGCATCATCGAGGGGTTGAATGCCGATGTCGTATTCCTGGCATGCCGGGAGGACCTTGAAATCATCCGTTTGAGGCGGGAATTCATTCCGCCCGACTGGGAAACGCGCCTCCCCAACATGTCCAGCCCATATGCTTCCACCATCGTGTTCCTTGTCCGCAAAGGGAACCCCCGGGGGATCAAGGACTGGAGCGATCTAGAAGACCCATCCATCCGCGTCACTGTTCCAAATCCAATGACAAGCGGGGCCGGCCGATGGGCCTATCTAGCAGCCTATGGGTCCGCTTTGCTTGAAAAAGGAGGAAACAACGAAGCCGCTATCCAAAGGGCGACCCGGATCTTCTCCCATGCGGTCATCCCCGAAGCCGGAGCCCGGAGTGTGCTGGCATCCTTCATGTCCCGCCCTTTCGAAGACGTCCTCCTTACATGGGAGCACGAAGCGCTTCGGATTCACAGAGCGTTTCCCGCGCTCTACGAAGTCGTCTACCCCTCCCGTTCCATTCTCGCCAGGCCCGTGATCACCTGGCTGGACGACTATGTCGACAGCCGCCAATCGAGAAAAGCCGCCGAGGCCTATGTTCGTTTCCATTTCTCACCCGAAGCCCGAGCCCTTTACGAGAAGCACGGCATGAGGATTTACAATGATCAGGAAATCCTCCCCTATCCGCCAGCGGAGGCGCCACCCATGGAGCTGTTCAGGACCGAGACCGTTCTCGGGGACTGGGCCCTGATCCGTGCCTCGCATTTTGAGCCCGAAGGCCTGCTGCCCCGTATCCTCAAGACGCGCTCGGCCCGCGCCGGAGGCATCGAATAAACACCGCACCCATCTGCGATACATTCGTCTACTTGTTCATCAGAAACAAATAATCATCCTTTCGCACAATTCAAATGCCCTCGTTCAACAACTGCTCTTCGATACTCCAGAATTACAAAACGAATTCTGCCAAAAACACTGAGAATCCATCCTTCTCTAATCATAACAACTTCAATCCAGAAATGAATGTAGTTAATGCAGTTCACCTCATCAATACCAAGCGCTGTCTGAGGAATATATCACCCTCACTACGCTCATGAACTCGCATTTGGATTGAT
>JAFGAQ010000196.1 GCA_016933595.1 Opitutales bacterium
ATGAATTGGGAGATCTAGCGTGGCGGAAAGCCGGGGGAGTGCTTGACAGAATGGAGATGTTATTCCATTGGTTATAACATGATCAAAGAGACAAAAGTGCGTCGCATCGGAAATTCGCTTGGGGTGGTGCTTCCGAAGGAAGTGTTGCACGACATGAAGGTGGAGGAAGGTGCCACCCTTTACATCACAGGTGATGCCGAAGGGGCGGTTCGGCTAACGGCGGAGAATCCGGAATTCAGAGAGAAGATGGCGATCGCGGAGGAACTCATGGATCGATATAGAAACGCGCTTCGGGAGCTCGCCAAATGAAGGAGCCTTTGTGGTTGAATCAGGATGAAATCTCAGCTGTCCATGCCGGGCTCTTGAGTCGTTTTGGGGGCGCGGGTGGGGTGCGTGATATGGGATTGTTGGAGGCCGCGCTGCAGCGGCCGCTGAATCGCTTTCACTACGAGGATCCGTCCCCAAGCCTGTGTGAATTGGCGGCTGCATACGCGGAGGCAATCGTGGGGAAACATCCTTTTGTGGACGGTAACAAGCGAACCGGGTTTGTTGCAGCCGCGTTGTTTCTGCAATCCAACGGATATCGTTTGGTAGCCAGTGAGGAAAGCGCGGTCGAGCGTACCCTTGCGTTAGCCGCATGTGTCATTGGGGAATCGGAATATGCCGCATGGCTCACCGATAATTGCGATCGGTTGACGGCTACTTGATTGGTGGAGCCTCGGCTGCTGTTTGGTCGGCCTCAGAGTCCGCATTCAATGGTAAGCGTCGGGTGGGCGAGGGAGATTCCGTGATTGAAACGACGCATGTGATTTGTCATGAATCAGGACGAATCCGGGTGCGTTCGGTTTTTCCACATGCGATGACCTGTTTTTCCCGGAAAGACGGTCTGTCTATTCCTTCTAACCTCATTGTTTTGATGCATCCGGTGATTATGAAAAAGGATTTTCGTCACGCGGCCGCCGATGCCAGCTTTCGGGCGGTGGAAAACCTTGGAGTGGAAGCCGCTCTGAATGATTTTTCGCTGTGCCTGCCGAAGGAAGGCGGGCAGGAGCGTTTGCGCAAGACCATGCGGGTGGCCAGCGCTTTGTTTGTCATGGCATTTGTGATGATGATGGGAGGGGCCGTCCTCCTGCAACTCGAACCGGATCAGTCATGGACGCTTCTTCAGGTGTGTGGAATTCTGTCGGGTATGGCTGGCTTCGGCGTGTTGTTCTATGTGGCCGGGTACATCAAGCGGAGTTCGCGAAAGGTGCTTGGACCCGCCTTTGAATCCATGCTGAAACAGGGATCCAGCAGGCCGGAGTTTGTGGGGATTGAGGATGCGAAGACTTTTTCCAAGTTCAAGTTGGTCCCGGAAGACACCGCCTATCTGATCATCGATCATGCGAGTTGCCGGTTGCTGATCGAGGGGGTTTTGTATACCTATTCGATCCGGGCGGAGGATGTGGTGGAGTTGATGCAAGTTCGCAACAAGGACAATCCGGGTGAAGGTGTGCGTATGACGTTTCTGGTGGGGGAGGTTCCGCTTTCGATGGTGCTCTCCCAGGATGAGGTAAAGGAGGCCTTTGCGAAGAAGCTTTTGTTCAAGAAAGAAATGCACCTTTTCAGGCTGCTCCGGAGATGGCTTGATGCGAGTGTTGCTGAACTGCCCCTTGAGTCGAATTGAGCAGTTGGATTGGAATCCGATGAAGGGATTTCATCGGGCTCGGGGTAGTTCAGTCATGGGTTCTGCGCCTGTGCTTATTGGGCACTCTGGTTAACCCCTGCGTGGAACGATCAAATACAACCCATGAGAACAAGAAGAGGAATGCCATGAACGAAAAGTCCGCCATCCGGTTTCTGCGAATTGCCATGGGCACAGTCATGTTGCTGCATGGAGTAATGAAGGTGATGGGAGGGCCATCCTTCTGGCAGAACCTCGGAGGATTGCCTCCGATGGTGCCCGACATCGGTTGGCTCGAGTTGGGTTTGGGCGTGGTGGCCACCTTGATTGAGCTTGTCGGTGGCTTGATGTTGATTCTGGGTTGGCAGGTCAGGATGGCGGCTGCTGCGCTTGTGGCGGTGATGCTGGTCGCATTCACCTACCATTTGCCGAACGTGGACGGATTCCGCACGCTGATGACCAACACCTGGCCGCTGGAATTAGCCCTGGTTCTCGGAGCTATTGCGTGGATGCATCCCGGTAGCAGGGGTTCGGGTGCTTGATATAGCGTTCTAGCGCACTGATTCGCGCTTTGGTCAAGGATGGGGAATGCTCGAATGATGTCCCGTAACCCGTCATGGGCTAATTGGAGATTCCAGTGTAAGCGATCGTGGTGTTGGCATGGGTGTTGGACTCGTTGCTGTCCTCGCAATGGGAAAAGACGTGGAGGGACTGTCGCCTCACAATGGCTGTAATGAGCTTTTCCACCTCCCTTTGGCCTGAGCCAACATTGCCGGTATTCCAAGTGACGAAGTCCGAGAGCTTCAATTGATAGGAGAACGATACTTTTTCGCCGGGTTTAAGGGTGGCCCCGATCTTTTTGCGGCCGATTTCTTCCGACATGGCACATTGATTGTAGGTTTTGGGCGGGTAACGGGTGTTGACCACGAACAGGACTTCAAGCGGACCGTTCACAGCGGATAGCTGGCCGGGGCCCATGTTGGTGAGGATTGCGTTGAGCTGGACGGTCCCCTTTCTCCCTTTTCTCGCATTGAGTTGCATGACTAGATCGCTGCAAAGCCGGTGTGGCATGCTATCCAAGGTTGGAATGACGCTGGGATTACCCGTTGCAACAGGCGTTTGCGAAAGAAGGACGGAAGAAGTGGAGAGCAATCCGATGCAGCTCAATACTGCGATGAACCGTATGTAGCGGACGCCCCAGCGATGGAGGATTCTTCCGGGGCGGGCAACTCGTGTGTTAGGAGGACAGTAGGGGAAAGCATTTGCATCCGGAATTGAATTACAATGCACGACCATAGCGTTGGTTGACTTCATGGGATAGGTGGGTTCGAGGTTCGGTAGCGCATCATGTGATGCGGATGGCTTACAACATAGGAATATAACGGATCTTTGGAATCCGTCAAAACGATAGATCCGATGCCGTGGTTTCCGGAGGGAGGTGCCAGCGTATGGATGCGCAGCAGCCCCTGCGACGGTGATTCCCGCAGCTATTCGTGGGCGTGGCGGGTTGGTTTATACCTATCCACTCATTGCGCAGGGGGATGGGTGAAGACGGTTTCGAATGTGGTTGTGTGCTCAACCTGCCGGAATACAGCGCTTCTGCGAATGGCCATTTCGATAAGCGCCCTCGTAGCATCGGGCAGTTCTGAAGTGGATGACACCTCGAAGTGGATGCTGTCATACAGGCGTCGGGTATCGTTCCAGTCTCCTTTCATCCGTAGAGAGATGCCGGACCAGTCGATACCGCGTTTATCGCAGTATCCCTGAATATACACTGCCGCGCAGGAAGCCAAAGCGGCGAGGAACAGCTGGAAAGGTTCGGGTGCGGTTCCATTTCCGCCGGATGCCGGAAGCTGATCGCTTGGAACAACCGTGTTGTTTTCGGCAAAAACCGACGTGAACCGCCGTCCGCCTTCGTAGGTGATTTGCAGGATGTCTTCCATTTGTTTCTGGAACCGGAGTTGGCTGTTTATAGAGGGTACAAGGAAACGGGCTCTGACGTTTCCTTGTTTTCAACTACATGTCCCTAGGTGTTGGCAAGCTGATGCTCAAGCCATTCCGAAATGGCGGACTCCGGATGGTATCCCTCGAACTGTGCCACAATTTCTCCGTTCTTGAACAGCTTGACGGCGGGGATCCCCCGAATCCCGAAAATACCCGCTAGTTCAGGGTTTTCGTCCACGTTGATTTTGACCAGGTTCCATCGTCCTGCGGACTTTGATGCCAAAGCTTCAAGCGTGGGTATCAGCATCTTGCATGGACCACACCAGGGTGCCCAGAAGTCAACCAACACCGGTGTGGTTCTACTGGTTTCGATAACGTCAGTTTGTAGATCGATCATAATGTTTGAGTTTGTCATAAAATGCCGGAGAGAGACTCGGTTAGAGCGAGCGGACCCATTCCTTCATGGTTTCGGTGGCTTTGTCGGAAGGTGCCTCCATGAAGGAAATCGTGAAATGCCGATCATATTCGGCAATTCCGAAGGATCGGGGTTTGATGGCGATTACATGGGGTTCCTCCATTTTGGGTCCAAGACAAAAGAGGACGTTCATGGCGTTTTTGAGGCCGGCAGGCCTCTCTTCATTATTTGACGGATCAAAGGCCTGATGATCGAAGTCGGCGACATGACGGGCGACTGGATGGCCGGAGATTCTCGATTTGAGGGCGGCGGCAACTGAAGGCAGATCGTAGTAGAGCGGGTTTTTTGCCAGGTTGATGGAATAGATCGGGAATTTCCCGCGGTAGTTGCTGCGGATCAGGTCCTTGTCGAGTGCTGCGGTGACCGGGGCGTCCTGAAGGATTTCGGCGAAGGACGGTGGAAGACTGAAAATGGTGCGCCGGACCACTCCTTGGATTGTCAGGATTGCCACAATCGCCCATCCGGTTGATACCAACGCTGCGAGGAAGATCCCGGTGTTCTTGATAAAGGGGATTCCGGTTGCCTGAGCCAGAATCAGTGTGGCGATCGTGTAAGCGGCGGGCGGAAAGATGAAGGCCCAGTATCCGAGTGTAAACGGAACGCCTTTGCGCTTGAACGCGGTTGCGGTCACCAGAAATGCGATGAGCATCCACCAAAGGCCGAACCCCCACAGCAGGAATGCGAGCAGCTTGGTCAGTGGAGCGACCGCTGCGAGCGGTATAAAACCCATGGGGGTGGCTCTTTCGAGGACGGGCAGATAGGTGAGCATGGCGATGATCGATACTCCCACGGGAGCGAGCCCGATGGTGAAACTGGGAACCACATCCG
>JAFGAQ010000019.1 GCA_016933595.1 Opitutales bacterium
AGTTGTTGGGCATTCCGATGCACATGCTGGATGTTCCAAAGGAGGAGAAGGAATAGGATCGAACGAACACCGGCTTGGGATCGCTGTTTGTTGGTCTTCCCGAAGCAATCGGTTCTTCATCCGGATTTGGGCCTCGGTATTCAGGTATTGGGGTTCTCGATTGTCAGTAGTGATTTGGCATTGATGGCAGTTTTCCATATCGAAACAAAAAACGCAATGCTCACAAACGCAGTGAGGGCTGCGAAACTGGTGTGGAGGGATCGGGATTCCGCTATGAAACCCAGCAGAACAGGCCCAACCATGAATCCGATTGTCGTGGTAGCGGAGATGTAGGCAACACCGGTTGAAGCATCAATGTGTTCGATCTTGGAGGCCAATCGGAATATTTCCGGTACAATTACGGAGAAGCCGAATCCGACGATAAAAAAGCCGACCAATGAGATTGCCGGATGGATAATGAGTACCAATGCAAATCCACATAGGCTAATTGCAACTGCCCCCGATAGAAGGGGCCACGATCCAAACCGGTGACTCAGTTTGTCTCCCATGAATCTTCCGATCATCATGCTCATGGAGAAGGCCGCATATCCCATGCCCATCCACTCTGCGGGCATCTGAATGATTTTGGTAAGGTAGAGTGCTCCCCAGTCGGCGATGGCTCCTTCTGCCACCATCATGATCAGTCCAATAAGGGCGATTGTGAATAGGGCGGCCATAGCGTGCCTTTTCCCCACCCGTTTGCCCGATGGAATGTAGCCTTTCCTGCCGTAGTATTCCCGGCGAAGCCATGATTGGATGCCAATCAGTGACAAGGCCACGATCGCGACATGTAACAATGGGCGATCAAGAGCAGCTGCAATCCAGCCTCCGGTAGATGCGCCGATGACTCCGCCTATACTCCAGAAACCATGGCTTCCCGACATCACGAGCACCCCATCTTGTCGTTCGACCAAGGCAGTGAGGGAGTTCAGCGCGATGGAAAAAAAAGACCCGGAGAGTCCAAACACAAAAAGCGCTCCACAAAGGGCCGAATAGGAATTGGCGAGGAAAGGTCCACTGAGTACTATACTGTGGAGCAGCAAAGCGTAGTATGCGCACTTTCCAGCTCCAAATCGATCCACCAGTTTTTTTGCCGGAGGAATCATCAGGAAGGAACCGATGGACGCAAAAAAGATCGCTTTGCCAATCCTGCCTTCGGTTATCGCCAAGTGTTCGGCAATACGTGGAATGTAGGTGATCCAAGTGCTGAAAATAATGCTCGAACATGCAAATAGGAACGCAGACGCAAAATACCTGCGGCGAATAAAAGGAGAGTTGCGCAAGCCCATATAGGGAAGATTAGAACCGCCCAGGATATCTGTCCTTTTGCGGTGAATTGTTTCGTGGCCGATCAGACCGGATGCGATTTGTTGAGTGGGGATGCGTGCCAGACTCCTTCTTTGAAAAGCTTGATCCAGCCCATCTGCCTTTGATGCCATCATTTGTTTGTCCGGGCTGTCAAGTCTCCTGTCTAACAGTTTGTTTGAAAGAGTTGTGAAACCCGACAGTCTTTCATCGATTCCGGAATCATTGGCAGGATTCGGGGTAGGGGTCGTGAGGTGGCACCATGCCGGGGCGCGCCATCGGTTGGGACCTCCGTACCCCGGATGATCCCGATCCCGTCCACTGGCAACGCTATGGCTTCGATGGGGCAGGGCGCTTGAATGCGGTCAGCTCTCCCGCAGGTGAATACAGCTACGCCTACCTTCCGCAGTCGCATTTACTTGCCTCAGTCACCGGTCCGGTGCACACTGTCACCAACTCCTACGAATCCGGACGCGATGCGATGACCTCCAAGACCAACCAGGCTGCTTCAGGATTAGTGTCCCGCTTCGGGGCACGGTATGATTCGTTAGGACGGAGGGTTGAGGTCAACCGCAGTGGAAGTGCCTTTGCTCAGAATTTCGTGAGCGGGTATCAGTATGATTTGCTGGGTCAGTTGACCAAGGATGAGCGGTTCGCGGGAGCCACTCTCGGTGATCCGGCTCAGAAACTGGAGGATGAATCTTTTGCCTTCCTCTATGATGGCATCGGCAACCGCCTGACGGCTCAGAAGGGCACCGACACCACCGCCTACACCCCGAACGCTCTCAACCAATACACGGCCATCGACGGCATCGAGCCGGTCTATGACGCCGATGGCAACCTCTTCTCCGATGGCAAAAACCGCTACCACTGGGATGCGGAGAATCGCCTGATCTTGGTGGAGCCCTTGGTCCCAACCGAGGGAAGCAAGCGGCTGGAATTC
>JAFGAQ010000197.1 GCA_016933595.1 Opitutales bacterium
CCTTGAAGCCATCCTCCAATACGAAATATCTCGCACAAACCTCACGAGCGATTCCCTTGAATACACAGGTGATGATCCCTATAATCAGGATCACCCCTCATCAATGGAGACTGCCATGCCCCGAAAATGGCACGCCGAAACGTTTGTACGGCATTGACCCGGCTGGCAGGTGCACTATGCTTGAAATACGCAATGTTGGCACCGGTTTTCCTTTGCAACCTGCATTGCCGGTTTACCCTAACCTTATTCCGCCGATTATTGATGCAAATGGATGATGCCGACATCGCTGCTTCTCCGGATAGCCCTTTTTCCACAAGCCTGAACTCCGCAAGGGAATCCATCGCTTTCCTCGGTTCACTCATCGATTCCATTCACAATCCCATCTTTTTCAAGGACACGGAAGGGATCTACATCGGTTGCAATGCGGCGTTTTGCGAGTTCCTCGGAAAACCCAAGCGTGACATCATCGGACGAAGCGTGTTTGAGCTCTCACCTCCCGAAGATGCATCAGTCTATTGGAATATGGATCGGGAACTCTTCGCGAAGGGAGGTTCCCAGATCTACCAAAAACGCATCATTTTCAAGGACGGCGACTACAAGGTCGTGCGTTTTGAGAAGGCGGTTTATTACCACACCGATGGGTCGCAGGCCGGTATCGTGGGCTCGATTTTTGACCTCACCGATATCATCCGCGCGGAGGAACGGCTCCAGAGGGAACACCAACTCGTCACCACATTGGTCAACATGCTACCGGAAATGATCTGCGTGAAGGATCGCGAACTCCGGTATCTATTGGTCAATCAATCCTTCGCCGAGTATGTTGGGGCGCCCGACCCTGAATCATGCAAGGGAAAGTGGGACGGCGATTTCATGCCGGAAGAGGAGTGGCTCAACGACGCGAGGGAAGAGCAGTCACTGCTCGAAAACGGGAGGCTGATCGCAAGGGAGGAAAAAGTCCAAGCACCCCGAAGTGGCGAAACCCTATGGCTCCGGACCATGAAGGTCCCGCTCAGGGGAAGCGGAAACGAAATTGTCGGGCTCGTGATCCAGCGCACGGACATCACTCAGCCAAAATCTTTGGAACGCAAGCTGGTACAACTCGAATCCATCGTCAACGACAGCACCTCGATCGCGCTCCTCATTGAATGCTCCCAAAACTGGCCAATCGCATTCATTTCCGAAAACGTGTTTCAGTTCGGCTACACCGCCATGGAGCTCTACGATGGGAAGGTGTCCTACTTCGACCTCATCCACAAGGAGGATCGGGAACGTATCCGCTTGGACTACGAAAGCATGGTGAACGATGGGATCCGCGAGATGGTCCGCGAATACCGTATCACGACACGCTCCGGTATCGTGCGGTGGATCGAGGACCGGCGCAAACTGTTGCGCAATCCTCTGGGCAGGATCACCCACCTGCAGGGAATTCTCACCGATGTAACCCGCCGCAAAATGGATGAGGAGAAGCACAAGCTCATGGATGTGCAACTGAGGCAAGCCCAGAAACTTGAGGCGATCGGGCAACTCGCCGCAGGAATCGCGCACGAGATCAACACCCCGGTCCAATTCATCGGCGACAACATCCGGTTTCTCCACGACGTGTGTGAACAAATCGGCCCGCTCATGAATGTGTTGTCCGATTTCAAATCGGCTTCAATCCATGCGAAAGCCGGGCCTGAGATGATTGGACGGATCGCCGATGCCGTGGAGCCGATGGACGTGGATTTCCTCCGGCAGGAAATGCCGGAAGCCATATCCCAGACAACCGATGGCGTCAGGCGTATCTCCGAGATCGTGCGCGCGATGAAGGAGTTTTCCCATCCGGGTGCCGCAGGTTTCTCACTGGTGGACATCAACCATTCGCTCGAAAACGCCGTCACAGTATCCAGAAACGAATGGAAATACGTTGCCGACGTTGAAACGGACCTCGATTCATCGCTGCCTTTGGTTCCTTGCCTGGCCACCCAGCTCAACCAGGCGATCCTGAATATCCTCGTCAATGCGGCCCAAGCGATTGGTGATTCGGTTAACAAGGGTCTCTCAAACCGCGGAAAAATCGTCATTGCCACACGCAAGGATGAAGCATCTGTTGTCATCCGCATTTCCGATACCGGACCCGGAATACCCGATAAGATACGGGATCGCGTATTCGAACCGTTTTTCACCACCAAAGATGTCGGCAAAGGCACTGGCCAAGGACTCACCATCGCCTACGATGTCGTCACCCGGCTCCACCATGGGAAGCTAAGTTTTGACTCCAAGACCGGAGAGGGTACTGTTTTCAGCATCGAGCTCCCACTGGTGCAACCGGAACCTCCCATAGTAGAACCCCCCGATAAGGAACCTGAACACTAGGTTTCTGCGTCAAAAACAAATTCCTTTCGACTATCTTTTTCCAACCTTCAATCCATCCGACCATGTCTTCAATCCAAATCCTCTTTGTAGACGACGAACAAAACCTCCTCGATGCTTTTAAGCGCAGGTTTTATCGCCAGAAAAACTGGGTGGTGCGCTACGCTACAGGCGGCGAAGAAGCACTCCGAATGCTCGAAAAGCAACCTTGCGATGTCATTGTTTCCGACATCCGGATGCCGGGAATGGATGGAGTCGAACTGCTCAACAAGGTAGCCGACACATACCCGGAGACGATCCGCTACATCCTGTCCGGATACTCCGATCGCGCCATGATCCTCAACTCCATGAATGTGGCGCATCAATACTTCAACAAGCCCTGTAACCTCGAACTGCTTGAGGAATCCATCAACGTGGCCATTCGGGTTTTCGGTGAATTGCGCAATCCACGCATCCAGAAACTGCTGGCATCCATCAAGAACTTGCCAAGCCCTCCAACGGTCTACGATAGACTCAGCCGCGAGTTCCGGATTTCCGATCCCTCCATGGAGAAAGTCGTGGATATCGTCAAAACCGATCCGGCAATCAGCGCAAAGATCCTTCACCTCGTGAACTCGGCCTTCTTCGGCTTCCGCGACTCCATAACCGATATCGCACAAGCCGCCATGATGCTTGGCACGGATGTGATCCGTTCCCTTGTCCTGGTTACGGGCGTCGTCAGTGCCACTTTCCGCAGGACTTGCCCCGAAGACGTTCTGGATCGCTTCTCCAGCCACTCGATTTCGGTCGCGTTCCTTGCCTACGATTTTTCAAAATGGCTCGGCTGGAACCGCGAAATGCGCGAATCCGCATTCACAGCCGGACTTCTCCACGACATTGGCAGGCTTGTGCTGATCTCACACTTCAGAGACTACATCCACAAAATACCCGTCAACGATCCCGATTCGAACCACACGATCATCGACGAACGGGATACCTTTGAAGTCGATCACGCCGAGATCGGAGCCGCACTGCTTTCGATCTGGGGACTCCCGATTCCCGTGGTCAATACCGTCATGTGCCACCATCAACCCTCGCTAACCGCCGGCGATGAAATCGGCATGCCGACCGTAGTCCACGTGGCCGATGTCGTCAGCCACCACCAAAACACGTCCACTCCAATTGATCCGGCTTTGTTCGATCCCGAGATCATCCGCCGCTATGACCTCACCCAAAAGGTTTCGCAATGGATGATGACGTCCAGCCTTTTTGTCCAGGCATCCTCCAATTGAAGCTGATACAGGAAACAAACCGCCTGAAACCGATTCCTTAACCCCGAAATCATAGCCCCATGAAAGCCCGAATCCTCTGCGTCGACGACGAAATGAATGTATTGGAAAGCTTCCGCCGCGTCCTGCGGCTCAAGTATGACCTCAACACAGCATCCAGCGCCACTGACGGGCTCCGCCTCATCGAGCAGAACGGACCCTATGCCGTCATCGTATCCGATATGCGCATGCCTGAAACCAACGGCGTCGAGTTTCTTAAAAAAGCAAGGGAACTCGCACCCGAATCGATTCGCATCATGCTCACGGGATATGCCGATCAGGATACGGCCATCCGGGCCATCAATGAAGGTGAAATCTTCCGCTTCCTGAACAAACCCATCGCCACCGATAAGTTTCTCGGAGTCCTCGAAGACGCCATCCACCAATACAACCTGGTCTTTGCAGAAAGGGAACTCCTCGAGAAAACACTCACCGGCAGCATCGATGTGATGACCGAGATCCTCTCGCTCACGAACCCGCTTGCCTTCAGCCGCGCAACCCGCATCCGCAACCTCGCCGTTAAACTCGCGGAGGCAATGGGGGTCGAAAACACGTGGGAGATCCAGATTGCCGCCATGCTCTCCCATCTGGCCTACGTTTCGATTCCTTCCGACACCCTTCTCAAACAGCTCAAAGGTGAAACCCTTGCACCCGAAGAAGCCCAAATGTTTGCGGAATTGCCCAACATGACCCGCGAACTCATTGGCCATATTCCCCGTCTGGAAAACGTGGTTGAGATCATCGATCGCAGCCAACACTCGCACTCATTTGAATCCATCTCGCTCCAAAACCATGTGGCGATTTGCGGAGCCGTTCTCCGGAGCGTTATTTCTTACGACAGCCTCATTCAACGGGGATACGGAAAAATGGAGGCTATCCGCGAACTCCAATCTGAGGGCAACCGGTACAATGCAACCATCGTTGACAACCTCCGGCGCATCGCATCGCTCGAACCCGACATCCGGACCCGTAGAGTAACCATTAATCAGCTCAGGGTTGGAATGATCCTTCACGAGGATATCCGGACAGATGGCGGGTTGGTGGTCGCTCCAAAAGGATTCAAGATCACCGAACTGATCCGGCAGCTCCTTAAAAACCTGCACCTTCAAGACACAATCCCCGAATACGTCGAGGTTGTGGTTGATCCCGAGGAAGAACAAGAAGCCACCGACACACCCGAAAAAGCCTGACCCCGCTGCCTCACTGGCGGGGATGGCAGATTCCGGTTGCCCTGCTTATCCAGCTTAAGCTCCCGATACACAAGGTCAGAACCGGTCTGCCGTGGTCCGCATTATTCTGGATCAAATGTGTAAGCCAAATGCTCCAAGTCCGCACGGTGCCGGTCAGCTACCCATCCCGCCGTCTCATCCGTATAATAGCTGCGATAGTCTTTGCGTCCGGAGGACATCCGCTCATGGGCTAATCCAGGGGCCCTAATGCCAATCCGGCGAAACACCTCCTCGTAGTCCGCTTCAAGCCGCTCGTATCGCCCAATGAAGTCCACGCAACACCGCCCCTCCAGATCCACCAGATACGACCATTCAACCGTCGAAAACGTATCCAGATGATACTGCCACGGTCGTTCCGGATCGAAAACCAGCCGAAGAAAACCGTCAAAACTCTCATCGCCCTTCAGCAAGTGCCGCTGCTCCCGCATAATGTGGTGGTAAGCGCTCACATATCGATCCCACGGATTCCGGACAAACGAAAACTTGAAAAGACTATCGAAGAAGGGTTCTGGAAGCATCTCCTTTGCGGCAATAATCCGCGCATGCCTGGGCAGTTTCGACGCAATCCGGTGTCCGCTCACATGACTCAGTCGACTGGCGGCAAATTGTAAAACATACCACGGATCACGCCTCTGGATCCTCCGCAACGAGTGACGGAGACTACTCCCGGCAGTCTTTGCAATATGCACAAAAAGAAAGCGATGTCTGAGGGAAAGAACCATCTCGGTGACTCCATGCGGGCTATTCCAGCCCGCGGATTTGCATAAAAACCCTGAAAATGAAACAAAAAACCAGAAACGCAACACCGCAATCTCACGCCACATGCAGACTCCACCTCCCACCAGGCCCATTCCGCTACTTCCATCGAAAATCCCGGTCTGACGCATTTTCTCTATTGACCCATCTTTCAAATGCGTTTGTATCGGACTTTCTTTTCTGAAGGTTCGCCTTCACTCAAGGTAATGGCTGGATAGCTCAGTTGGTAGAGCAGAGGACTGAAAATCCTTGTGTCCCCGGTTCAATTCCGGGTCTAGCCACCATTTTATAATCAAGGACTTACGTAACGGTAAGTCCTTTATTTTTGAGACCGCTGTCACCTTTCCGCAAGGATTTCCGCAAGGATTCCTGACAGAGACATCTCAGATTGCCGTACCAGTTTCAATTTCCATTGAGCGTATCGTATGCTCTGGGAACTTTTCTCCAACTATAATGTCTTCGGAAGACTCCTTTTTGTAACCCGACTCGGCAATCCGACGATGCTGGATCGCCCTTTCATAGAATCCGGGCGCCCGAGAAATCCACTGCGAGAATGACACGCTGCATAGTACCCAAACCCGATTTACCCGAATACCTTTACCTTGAGGTCACGCACGACCTGCAATTCACCCCAGTCCGCGCCTTTCATCGACGCAAAACGGGCTTTCCGACTCTCTGGGAAGCAATCCCGGTGTTCATCG
>JAFGAQ010000198.1 GCA_016933595.1 Opitutales bacterium
GAACCGGTCAATCACCCACCCGTATTGGAGCCTGTCGGGAACCGTTCCGGGCAGGCTGGCCAGACCATCCAAATCACGATTCAGGCCGGCGATGAGGACGAGGACCCACTCACCTACTCGGCGAGCGGAACTCCATAGAAAGCTTCGACCTTGCGGCATTCGCCATACCGGCATCTTACAGATCATTGGCAGCCTTTTGCGTGTAACCTTTTCATCCATATATTCCCATGCTGACTTGAGATACCGTGCATGTTTGTCCATAATGGCTTCATGCAAGAAGTTCCCATCCAGATCTCATCCGGATTACTGACCCTGCGTCAGGCAAAGCCCGAGGATATCCGCGAGTTGATTGATCTGAACAAACGTTGCTTCCCGGCGATGGCCGAAGAGAATGTCGTTTGGACAAAAGCGCACCTGATCGCCCACCAAAAGGTCTTCCCGGAGGGCCAGATCGTAGCCGAGCTAAACGGGAGACTTGTCGGGGCAGTTGCAACCCTCATTGTGGACTTCGGAGACAATCCCTACCGGCCGCACACCTACGCGGGTATAACGGACGGTGGCTATTTCAACAACCATGATCCACGCGGAGATACACTTTACGGCGCGGATGTTTACGTGGACCCTGAATGTAGGGGCTCAGGAATCGGCGGATACCTCTACGAGGAGAGACGCAAGCTCTGCAAACGACTCAACCTCCGCCGCATTCTCGCAGGCGGAAGGATTACGGGATATGCGGAGGTGTCCGATGAGATGACGCCTGACGCCTACATAAAGGCAGTCGAGCTGGGTGAGATTCAGGATCTGGTGCTGAGTTTTCAGCTCAGGGAAGGGTTTGTGGTCCGGGGAATCCTCAAGCACTACATCCGTGACCCGAAGAGCAAGAACAACGCAACCCTCATCGAGTGGCTGAATCCGGACTATACGCCGAAGGAAGGATCCCTCGGGAAGGTCAGGGTTGCGTGCGTTCAGTATCAAGTCAGGAGAATCACCAGTTTCGAGGAGTTTGCGGATCAGGTGGAATACTTTGTCGATACCGCCTGCGACTACCGGGCGGACTTCCTGGTCTTTCCCGAGTTCTTCTCCGTTCAGCTTCTCTCGCAAAAAGAACTCAAAAACCTCCCATCGCGCGAAGGGATTGAGCGTCTGGCGGATCTGGAGGAACCCTTCATGGAGCTCATGACCCGGATGGCGCGCGAATACGGCCTGCATATCATCGCAGGAAGCCATCCCATGCGCAGAAATGGCCGCATATACAACGCGTGCCCGGTGATCTCTCCGGATGGATCAACCGTCATCCAACCGAAACTGCACATCACCCCATCCGAACTCAAGCACTGGGGTATCAGCGGAGGACACGAGCTCCGCGTGATGCACACACCCAAAGCGAAGGTCGGGGTACTCATTTGCTACGACTGTGAATTCCCGGAAGCGGCCCGATACCTTGCTGATCAGGGAGCCGAGATCCTGTTTGTTCCATACTGTACCGATGACCGCCCCGCCTACCAGCGGGTCAGGCTATGTGCACAGGCTCGGGCAATCGAAAACCAGATCTATGTCGTCACCAGCGGTATCATTGGCAACCTGCCAAGTGTTCCAGCCATGGACATTCACTACGGAAAGGCCGGAGTATTCACTCCGAATGATTTCGAGTTCGCACGCGACGGCATTCAGGCGGAGGCGGACAGCAACGTGAAAATGCTGCTGGTCACGGATCTCGACATCAACGACCTGTACCGCTCCAGGGAATCCGGAAGCGTCCGGCAAAGGATGGACCGGCGGAGTGACCTGTTCGAGTACCGATACCACCTCAAAAATGATCAATCCGACATCTCCGAATCCGAAGATCGACCGGTTGAATTGTTTGGAGATCAGGACCGCTACTGACAATCCCGCTTCCATGGGCCCCAACGATTTCACCGTTCCACAATATCTAAAAACTGCGCGATGAAGACCCGTGAAAGCGGCATGCCCGATCAGGCGTGGTGGGAGAGCTTTTTTGACGGAGACGCCGTCATGAAACTACTCCTCGGCACAAACGGCTGCGATGGGGACACCGTTGAGTTCGGGAGCGGATATGGGACCTTTTCAATTCCCGCTGCCCGACTCACGAAGGGAACACTCCACGCACTCGACATTGAACCCGCGCTGGTGGAAGACCTTCGACACAGATCCGCGAGCCTCGGAATCGACAACATCAACCCAACGACGCGGGACTTTGTGACCCACGGAACCGGGCTTCCATCGCAATCCCAATCCCACGCGATGATCTACAACCTTCTGCATATGGAAAATCCGGTTATCTTGCTTAAAGAAGCCTTGCGGGTATTGAGAAATGGTGGAACTCTTTCGGTCATGCACTGGCGCAGCGATATTGCCACACCGAGGGGACCCTCCCTCGATATCCGCCCCTCTCCGACCCAATGCGCCGAATGGATTGGCGAAGCCGGTTTCCGCCAAATCCAACCCGTTGACATCGCAGAAGCCTGCCCCTATCATTTCGC
>JAFGAQ010000199.1 GCA_016933595.1 Opitutales bacterium
CTGCACCGGAACCGGATTGAGCCCGGGGATCTGCTCGGAATGGATTGTGACCGTATCGCGGATCGTTTGCTCGCTTTGCAGAGCTGAGCGTTGATCCCTCCATGTGCGATTCTGTTTCAGGGGGATGTTTCGGGAGGCCGGTCGCTGATCCGCGTGCTGCGGTGGCTCATGATCCTGTGGGCGCAGCGCTTCAATTGGGAGTCTATCCGACCGGTGAGTTTCAGGCGGCCTATAATATGGCCTTCGATTTTCATATGCTGGGCGAGGCAGCCTTGCGTGGGATGCCCTTATTCCGGCACTACGGTTGGGAGCCGAAGGCATTCACATTCGGGTATACCCAGCGGCTTTCAGACGTGATCCGGAGGATCGGACCCGCTTCCGGTGTGGACCTTTGCCGCCGGCCCTCGGGTGGAGGGATTGTGGACCACCGGAATGACTGGACGTATGCCCTGGCGATACCCGCTGTTCATCCCCTTGCAAAGCGGGGACCCATGGCCATTTACTGTGGCGTGCATCAGGCGCTCGCGGATGCGCTCGGGCAGATGGATGTTGCGGCCGGGTTGTGGCATCCCGCTCCCGGTGAGGCCAGTGGTGGGATGAGTTGTTTCGAGCGCCCTTCGCCTGGTGACGTGGTGCTCTCGGGCTGGCTGAAGGTGGCCGGAGCGGCGATGAAACGGACCCGGGATGGAGTGCTGATTCAGGGGAGCCTGGATCGTGCGCGTGTACCGCCGTTTGAGGCCGAGTGGATGGCTGACCAGTTCGGTCGCGAGCTGTCTGCTCTTTTGGCTGCAGCGAACCGGCTTTCCTTGGAGTTTCCGGAACCGGTTTCTTTGGAACCTGAACTCAGCCACTACCAAAGTGCCGGGTGGAATACCATGCGCTGAGTTCGAATACCGGTGTTTCAGGGTTGGATGAAAACATCCGGCCAGGAATCATTTGCTGGATTAACGGTGATCCTGACCGGGGGGGTGTCCGGTTGATGGAGGTTCGAAAGGAAGATTTCGTAGTCGGCCTCATCGTGGGTATGGCCTTCTGCGGATGCCCCGAATACCAGAAATGACCCGGTGGGATCCATTCTTGGAAAATACTCGTGACTGTACGGCATTGGGGCGTCGATCAGGACCGATTGTTCGCCTGATTCGGGATTGGCCTTGCGGATGGCGTTGCCTCCGTCTCCCGGGCCTTCGACATAGAAGAGATAGGAAGAATCGGGTGCCCAGGTGAGTTGACACCCTCCTGCAATGGTTCGGGTTGATCCGTCGGGCAAGAGCAGTGCGGTGGCGCGTCTGGCCTGACGGAGGGTCACTGCAATACGGTTGCCGGATCCATCGGAAGAGGGCGTTTGGAACTCGATGCCATGGGGGAGCCCATGGGTTCCCGCTTCGGCCAAAACGGATTCTTTTCCACTGGAAAGGTCGAGCCGGATGATTTGTTGGCCGTTGCGGTGGAAGAGGACGCTTTGCCCGTCCGGGTACCAGGATCCTTCAAATCCGCCGGTCGCGAGCCTGCGTTCTTCACCGGTCCCGAGGTCGATCAAATGGAGGTCCCAAGGCTGTGGGGTTCGGCAGGACGCATCCGGATGGGTTCCCCTTGAAAAGAGCACTTTCTGTCCGTCGGGCGATACCTTCGGGTAGTAATCCTTGTAGGGATGATTCGTGAGTTGCCGGAGGTTTCCGGAGGGCAGTTCCAGGAGAACGATCTCATGATTCCCGGTGCGGTTGGTGCTCCAGACGATGAATCCGTTGAGCTGTGCCAGGGAAGGATCGACATCGAGCTGATCGAGGATCGGAAAGGATCCCGGAGCACTTGGGTCGTCCGGCGGATGCGGCGAAGGAAGGGACCCGGCTTCGATTCTTTCGTGCTGGATTGGAGCCGATGCTTGGAGCGCGCTGCGCAACGTGAGGTTGGAATGGACCAATAGAGCGAGGATCAATACAGATGTCATGGCAAGTAGGTAAAAGGCCGTCCGGGGGATGCGCTTGAGTTGGCTTTCCGCGAAAGACGGGAAGGTGCAGTAGAGGGTCCCCAGTAATCCGAGAGAGTAGTCAAAAACCTGACTCACCAGATGCAGAAGGAACAAGGCGATGGCTGCATTTGCGAGGCTATAGCCAAAGGCCGAAAGAGTCCATGCTGCGCCCATTTCGTAGGAGCCGAAACTCATGAAGGTGGGAATCGGTAGACTGGCGGCCGCTTCCCCTGCTACCAATGCGAGCAGAAGGTTATCAATGTCGGACCATGCAATCGGCGAGAATGCGGTGGAGAGGATGCTTGCAAGCAGCACGATCAGGGCAAGGTATTTGAACGCCCTGACCCCGAGTGATAGGAGAAAGCAATGGAGCAGGGCGCGGCTGGTTCCCGCATCGCGAATGGATTGTCCGGTTTCGGAGAGCACCCGGATCACCTCACGAATGAGTTTGAACCGGTGGAGTTTCGAGCTGAGCCGTGAGAGGAGTTGCACAGACGGTTCCCAACAACGGAATAGCAGCAAGAATCCGGTTCCCACCGCGAGCAGCAGCACGCTGGCGATGATGATGAGTGCGGAGGAGGGTTGCCCGGATACAAGGGTTGCGAGTGCGGCGATCCCGATGATGGCTGTTAGTGCGGCAAGATCGAATGCAAAGGAAAGCGAGAGCGAGGATATCGCTGTCGCAACGCGGGTTCCAAAGACTCTCTTCAGGAGGAGCAAATAGGATGCTTCTCCCAATCGGGATGGCAGCATATCCACAAACATGTTGCGCGAGAGGGTTACGAAAAACAGCGGGCGGAAGGGTAACAGGTCCTGAATGGAGGCGTCGGTTTGGATCAGGATGCGGTATCGCTGGGCGCGAAATCCGGATTGAATCAGTGACGATAGCAGATACGCGAGCATCGCCCAGATGGGTAGATTGGAAAGGATGGCTGCCATATCGCCCAAGAGCAGTTCATCCGGCCGGTGTCCGGCCATGCTGAGCAACGTCCAGATCAGGAAGCCGGAAATCCCTGCGGAAAACAGGATCTTGACGACGGTCTGCAGGATTTTATGGGAGGTCATTTCAGGCATTCCGGTGTCCTTTCTCTAACGAGTCGATGGCGGGTTCAGTTGCAGAGACTCCCGATATCCTGCTGCGTTCGATCTTTCAGTCCGGCATACCCGATGGAATCGGATTGGGTGGAGAGCCCTTGCGGAATAGGAACAAAACACCGCCCATGCTCGTGAAGACGACGTTCATAGCGACATGGGTCAGTGCAATCAGCAGGGCGTATTCCGGCGGGATTCCGACGAATGCGAAGAAGGTCACATAGGCGGTGTCCCTGACACCGATTCCATAAACCGAGATCGGTATCGCTTCCACGATCGAAATCACCGGAATGAAGATGAAAAACCAGAGCAACGGGTAGTCCTGCCCGAGAAATCCACTGTAGAGCCAAATCACCGTGATGCAGGAAGCATGAAACAAAAACGACAACACAGCGACTTGAAATAGCAGGGCCTTGTCCTTCGCATATTTCCGGAAGGTGTCGGCGAAAAGCGCGTATTTGGATGTGAGTTTCGGGAAACGATCGAGTTTGAGTAAACGCAGGCCCCATGGAATGATGCGGCGATCGAGCACCAGCCCGAGAAATGCGCAGAAAATCCCGAAAAACAGCAGCGGCGCCCAGATAACCGACGCCTTCCCGATCGCCTGATAGCCCATGATGCCCCCGATCAATCCAACCAGGCTCAGCGCCATGAATCCGGAAAGACGGTCGGCGACAACCGATGTGAAGGTGCGGGTGCCTTGCCCGGTCCGTCTGGCGATGTCGATGACGCGGTAGGAATCGCCTCCGATACTGGAGGGGAGAAAAAGGCTGAAAAAGCTCCCGATCCAGTAGCTGGCGAAAAGGACTTTGAAGGGTTGATGGATCCCATCGAAACGGAGTAGCCTCCTCCATTTCTCAGCACAAAGTGCGGTGTTGAGCAGAATTCCAGCGAAACCGATGAAGAGGTAGGATGGCCGGAGCTCTCCCCGGATCCGTTGGAATGCCGTCCAGTCGATTCCGGAATAGAGCCAGATGATCAGTGCCAGACTGATGATCCACTTGAGGATGTTGAAGACGAACCTTCGGGTCATGCCGGGTTCAGGGAGCGGTTGGGATTGTGAAATCACCCCGGTTGAGGACCTGAGCGGATTGGAAAAGGGTGCGGACGTCTTCACGTTTGTTGCGCGAGAAGAGCAGGTCGCTCCAGGTCATAAACCATGTCCAGGCCGGTTGGGTCGCGAGTTGGGCCGGGGTTGGCATGGTGCCCACCTCACCCAAACCAATGGGGCGTCCCTCTCCCAACTCAATCAGCGACTGGTAGTCGTTCGCGTCGAATCCGCCGACGTAGACGTCGGTAGCCAGAAGATCGACCAGGTCGTGCCCGGGGTAGAAGCCGGCGTATGGCAGGATGCCGTCCCGGACTTCATTGCCGTTGAAGCACCAGATCAGGTTGTCGAGCCGGTGGAAGTTTACCAGTCGATCGAAGAGCATCCGGTAGAGTTTGATGTAGCCATCCGGGCCGGGGCGGCCTCCCCACCAGAACCACGAACCGTTCATCTCGTGGTAGGGGCGCCAGATCACGGGGACCCCTGCATGCTGGAGCTGCCGGAGATGCCACGCCACCACATCGACCTGTGCTGTCCAGCGTTGGTGCAGGTGCGTGCCGGGCGTGGTCAGTTCGGTCCATTCTGCGTCGGTGAGCTTGCGTTGGACGCTTTCCCTCCAGCCGGCCGGCTCATCGTCCATTGGCGCAACCGCATGCCACATGAGCGTGACAATCGAGCCTTGCTGGTGCTGCCGGATGCATGCGTGGATCATCTCCTGGCGCAGATGAATGGAATCGAGCGTGTCCCTTGGGCTGAATCCGAAATCCTGGCCGAATACAGCGGGCCATGCTCCACCGGATGAGGCGGCCCGGTTGGACATGACTTCAAGGTATATGGGTTGGTTGTGTTGTCCGCTCAAGGTGTTCTTGCCCGATATGGAATACAGAAACGAGAGCAGGGCTCGGGCTTCCGGGGATGCGTCCGGTGTGACCGGTTGCCGGACCGGCTCGGCTGACAGTGAATGGAGAAGCAGGTTGAAAACAACCAGGAGACAGAGGGGGGCGTGTGTGAGCTTTCGCATGTCAGGAATACAGGCTGTATCATGGTCGTGTGCTTGGCAAGCCCTAGCGCACTTCTGTGGGTCGGTCCTGGTATGGGCGGATTCCCTCCCGATCATCCAATCCATGAACCGACCTATGCACCCGTATGGGCGGAGCACAAAAAAGCTTCCCTCCATCTGTCTGCGAACAGTGGAGGGAAGCTTCGTAGGGTATTCAATCAGACTTCAGAGTTGTTCTTGATCGTGTCGATCAGGAGGTCGAGCTGAGTGAAAGCAAGGGC
>JAFGAQ010000200.1 GCA_016933595.1 Opitutales bacterium
CGAATTCACCCTCCCGGATGCGTTGCTCGACCGCTATGCCGGGGCCTACAGTTTCGATCACGGCGGTCCCGTCAATGTGACACGTGCGCCAGACGGTCTACTCGAACTCTCCTTTTCAGGATTCACCATGCCGCTCTACGCGGAATCCGAAACCCGTTTCTTCTGCAAGACCACCGACGTGCGATGCGAGTTCAAAGACGAAGAAGGCAAACAAGTGCTCCTGATCTCAGTCGGTGAAGGCTGGATGAAGTCCGTGCGGGACTGACGCGTTTTTCCCGTGCCATGCGCCTCTGAGAAACTCTTCTCAGCTCAAATAGACACCATCATCCATAGATTTCTCGGATTTCCGCAGAACAAGCGCCAGGCTTTCCTGCTTGCTTCCTCCCATTCAAGCCGAAATCCACCGTTTCATCTCTTCCCTTGGTGGCTTGCGTGTCCTCCATAGCTCGAAGAGCGACGGGGGGGAGTGCGGATCCGGCATGTCGGATCAAACGGGTGTGAGTCATCGCTTCTTCAAACCAAACCCATCACAGACGACGGCTGAAGCCGCCGCCTCCGGGGGACCACCTGCGCTACTCCAAATCCTGTTGATACTGTCCAAAAGACTCGAAAAACCCACAGAACGAACAGGATGGCTTTCTGCTAGAACCGCATTTTCCATTGCAACCCTTACACAGACTACGACTCGGTGCGACGGGTCAGAAGAAGCTCAATTCAATCCCGGTTGCCATCTTGGAAAAATCTCAGGGGCCAATTAGGGGCCAATTTTTCCGGCAAAAATGCAACGAAAAGCAAATCCTGTCAAAACACAAATTGACATTCACATCCCCAAAACCACCCCGGAACCATCTCCTAAACCCCTGATCCCCAACGCAATCCCGCTCCCACAAAGGGATCAAAAAATGGAGCCGCCTATCGGAATCGAACCGACGACCTACTCATTACGAATGAGTCGCTCTACCAACTGAGCTAAGGCGGCACACAATAAGGAGTAGATCTTGATCGATGCCACTCCCCATGTCAAACCCGGATGTGCAATCCGGGTCTGACCGGAAAAATTACACTTTGCGGAATGCGATCGCGGTATTGTGACCTCCAAAACCAAGGTTATTGGAGATGGCAACACTGATGGGAACCTCACGAGCCTGATTGGGCACGTAGTCGAGATCACATTCCGGATCCGGATTTTCAAGGTTGATGGTCGGGGGAAGAATTCCGGACTCAATCGCCTTGAGGCAAGCAACCGCCTCAATCGCACCCGCGGCACCCAAGAGGTGACCCGTCATCGATTTGGTTGAGCTAACGGGAATCTTCTTGGCCAGATCACCAAACACATTCTTGATGCAACCGGTCTCAGTCTTGTCGTTGTAAACTGTGGAAGTTCCGTGCGCATTGATGTAACCTACATCCGTGGTGTTCAAGCGCGCATCCTTCAAACAATTCCGCACGGCCAACGACAGGCCGTATCCATCGGGAGATGGGGCCGTAACATGGTAGGCATCGCAGGAAGCCGCATATCCTGCCACTTCCCCATAGACCCTGGCGCCACGCTTGCGTGCGCTGCTTTCGGTTTCCAGAACCAGCACAGCAGCACCTTCGCCCATTACGAATCCGTCCCTATCGCGGTCGAAAGGCCGACTGGAACGTTCTGGCGTATCATTGAAAGAGGATGACATCGCCTTCATCGAACAGAAACCGGCAAACCCGAGAGCGGTGATAGCTGCCTCACTGCCTCCGGCGATCATGATATCGGCGTCACCGTGCTGCATCAACCTCAAGGCATCACCAATCGCATGGGAACTGGTGGAGCATGCGCTCACCACTCCATAGTTGGGTCCCTTGAATCCAAACTCGATTGCAATCAAGCCAGAGGCGATATTTGAAATCAAGGCAGGAATCATGAAGGCGGAAACGCGTCTTGGTCCCTTCTCAATTAGGTTGCGAGCCTGGTTTTCGATCGTTTCCATCCCGCCGATGCCGGATCCAACGATCACACCCACTCGGTCGCGATCGATCTTGTCCAAATCGAGTCCACTGTCGGCCACTGCCTTTTTGGCAGCTGCCAACCCCAACTGGGCGTAGCGGTCGTTGCGTTTCGCTTCCTTCGGGTCCATGTGGAGCCCGGGATCGAAATCATGAATCTCGGCGGCTACCTGGCAGGTAAACCCTTCCAAATCGAAGTGGGTCACCCGGCAAATGCCACTCTTTCCCGCCAACAGGTTGGCCCAAAAAGTGTCCAGATCCTGCCCCAGGGAAGAAATCACTCCCATCCCGGTAACAAAGATCCGCTCATACTGATTTGACGTTGTCATACGATAAAAGCAGTTGCGGGAACCCTATCGAAGGGATCCCGCATTTGATCGGAAAAACTTGTTTGGGCGACTGAATCCGACGATCAGCCGTTAGCTTTGCCAGTGATGTATTCGAGAACAGCACCAACCGTCAGAAGCTTCTCAGCGTCGGACTCTGGAATTTCGTCCCCGATCTCTTCCTTGAACTCTTCTTCAAATGCCATGATCAACTCGACCGTGTCGAGGGAATCTGCGCCGAGGTCGTCGATGAAAGATGCGGAAGGAACAACCTGCTCTTCGTTAACATTCAGCTGGCTGACAATAATTTCCTTAACTCTCTGCTCAATGGATTTCTCGCTCATAATAGTGACTCACAATCAGATAAAAATGCACTTAAAGATCACATAACCATACCGCCGTCAACGGTAAAAACCTGACCGGTGATATAATCAGAATCCGATGAAGCCAAGAACTTTACAATTCCAGCGATATCGTCAACTTTTCCGAAACGTTTCATCGGGATCACCTTTAGCATGGCCTCTTTGACCTTATCATCGAGGGCTGCGGTCATGTCGGTTTCAATGAATCCCGGAGCCACGGCGTTGACCGTGATCGAGCGGGACGCAAACTCTTTGGCAACGCTCTTGGTTAGCCCCAATACACCGGCTTTCGCTGCCGCGTAATTGGCCTGACCGTAGTTCCCCATGAGGCCGACGACCGATGCAATGTTGATGACCCGGCCCCAACGCTTGGAAGCCATTGGACGGATCAGTTCCCGGGTCCAATAGAAACAACTGCTCAGATTGGTCTGAATCACCGCATTCCAGTCTTCATCCGACATGCGCATGACCAAACCATCACGGGTAATCCCGGCATTGTTCACCAGAATATCAACCTGCCCAAACTCACTCAGAATGCCAGCACATGCCGCCTTAACCTCTTGGCTTGAAGCCACATCAACAGCATAGCCCCTGGCTTCGCCGCCGGATTCAAGGATCGCATCAACAACTGGCTGGAAACTCGATTGACTGCGGCTGACGCACAGAACACGGTGACCGGCGGCCGACAAGGTCAACGCAATGGCTTTGCCTATCCCGCGGCTGGCGCCCGTGACCAAAGCGGTCTTTTTGGTTGGATCGTTACTCATAATGGTGTGATAAAAAGCGAACGTAAACGGGTTCGCTCCGGCAAGTCAAACCCGTATCCGCCTCCAATACTATCCCGGGCCTTTCAGCCCCGGATAAGCATGCAGCGAACGGAGTTACCCGCACAAGCATCGGACCAATCACCCGCATTCTTCAAAAATAGAACCTGCGCCATTAAGTCCCGGCGAGATCGTCCGATACTTTAAAGGGCCCAGGGAATCAAATCAAAAACCGGAGTTACACCATGAAGCATCCAAATCTACCACATGTCATTCTCTTGTCTATTCTCACCTCTCTCACGATGACCGGATGCGGGACAATCAAACCAGTTTCCATCTTGAGTAAACCGGGAGATGCCAGCATCCGGGTCAACAATGCCCAGATTGGAACAACCCCAACATCCTATCCTTTCGATTTTTCAAAACAACCCGTCTACGTGGTCTCAGCGTCCAAACCCGGCTATGTCGATCGGGAAATGACCCTTAACCGCGAACACCCCATGGTCAAAGCCGGGAACGTCATCATCCAGCTTCAGGAAGATGAAATCTACCAGATGACAGTGGAAAGCGAAGCGGCCAACCGATGGTTGCGTGTTCAGATCAACCCCGAAATGAACAAAGATCAATCCTGGCAACGGATCGTGGATTCCGTAACAACAGTTTACGATTCGATTGAACAATTGGATCCCACCGCCGGATACATCCGGACATCCCCGAAAGTCCGCATGTTCAACCATCCAACCAAGCGCAATGTGATCGTTCGAACCTACCTTGTTGGAGCCATTGCCTCGGCCGACCCTTTAACCTATCGTTTTCAAGTCCGATCACAGACCCGACCAGCGGATGCCCCGGATCATATGCTGGTCGACTATGGCAGGATTTTCCGCGAGGATGCACAATTGATTCAGGAGCTCCAACTCCGACTCGGATTGCAGTAAGCAGAACGCCACAGTATCTTGCCTCAGGGATTTGAAAAAGCCCCTATCGTTCTTTGATCGAGCAGACTTGACAGTTGCACACGGAGCAGGAAGGTGTAGATTTGAGAACAGCTACCCGGAGGCGGACAGACCACTGATTCGTTCCAGGTCACAATAGCCTTTCCTGACCGGGCAGTTCCATCAGGTTAAACGGGCTAAAGGCGATTCGAACGAGAACATAATGGAAATCCGACTTCAGAAAATCCTTTCGCAAAAAGGACTATGCTCCCGAAGGGAAGCCGAAAGGCTGATCATCGACGGCCGCGTAAAAGTGGACGGCCAACCTGCGCATCTTGGACAGAAGGTGGATCCGGCGCTCCACGACATTGTCGTCAATGGACGCAGCATCCGGACCCTGAACCAACCCAGGACCATTATCGCGATCAACAAACCGGTTGGCTTCACCTGCTCAAATGAGGATGTGCATGCCGAAAAGCTCATCTTTGAATTGCTACCGCGCGAATACCGAGGCCTGAAGCTGTTTGTCGCCGGGAGACTTGACCGCGACTCCTCTGGATTGGTCATCGTGACCAACGACGGAGACCTTGCGCATCGACTGACCCACCCCTCCAACCAAATCCAGAAGCGCTACCATGTGAAGTTTGCGCCTGCACTCAGCGGCAGTGAGTTTCCGTGGTTTCTTGAAGGCCAAAAGGATGAAGGTGAGCTCCTGAGGTTTGAACGCATTATCCCTCCGCCGAAAAAAACCGGACCGTTTTTCGAGCTGGATGTCATCCTCAACCATGGAAAAAAGCGTGAAATCCGCCGGCTATTCGCGCTTTCCGGGAGGGAGGTCGGCACCCTGCAGCGGATCTCAATCGGAGGGTTCCGTGTTTCCGGAATTCCGACCGGTGCTTACAAAAAGCTATCGGCCCAGGATGTTCAATCGCTGCTTGCAGAATCCGACTCAATCCGCTAATGCTTGATGCGATTGTTTCTGCACCGGGTATGTTTTTCGACAGTTCTGCCATGGCAAATACCGCATTTCCTTCACCTATTGGACGGATTCCGGCCCTGCTGGTTTCGCTCCTGATTCCTATCTTTTCACAGGCCGCAGTAGTCAAGGTGCCCGCGTATGTGTTTCCGGACGAGAAATCTCCGGTTATTGCATATATTGATGTGGACCCGGAGCTGGATCATGCACGCATTCTCGATCCGAAATTTGAGGGTGAATGGTATTGGACCACATGGGAAAGCTCATTCTACGGTTATGTCGGCAACAGCCGGGTCAAAAGAAATGGCTCGGTGGAAGTTGGAAGCGTCATCCGGATGAATCCCACAAGAGACAGTTGGATACTGACCCGGGTTGAAAAGGAAGACAAAGTCCGTGTCACCTCCCGGCTGTCGGTGAGCCGTGTCCAAATCGAGAAAGAAATCCCGGTTTACTACAAGCTCCCGATCATTGAAGAATCGGGAGGGCTTGCGGCTGTGCCGATCTCTCCTGTGAAACCCGTTGAAATCGATGCAGTCAAGGAGGTTCTGGAGCCAACTCCAGAAGCCGCCATCCCAACAACTGCTCCGCTCCGTGAAGTGACTCCTGACTTCAGCACAAGCGACTCCACTCCAGAAACGCAGGAGGATTCAACTCCCACAGAGGAGCTTGAAGCAGCGGCTGCCGGACAACCTGAATCACAGGCAGAGACTACTTCCCCAGCCATTCCGGGAGAAGCTCCCGCATCGGTTCCCACAATTGTAACGGAACCCGGTTCCACGGCCGGGGCAGATGACACAACGCTCCCGCAAACAGAGCCTTACCAAGGGGAAACCCTCCCGCCAGTAGAACCTCAAGCTGAAATCACTTCGGAAACGGCTTTGGCATCTGGTCCTGTAACAGATGAACCGACCCCGGAAAGCCCATCAACCGATGAGCCGACCGGTTCATCGCTACCGGAACCATCAACCGCTGAACCCATTCCACCAATTTCAGCCACCGCCACTTCGGAATCCACTGAATCGCCTGAAACAGCCAGCGCGATTCCGACAACCGATCCGGTGCTCGAGGAAGCTCCGCGTATATCAGCGCAGGAGCTTGCCAGCATGGCGCCGCCAGCCGTTGATCTCATGCGGGATTTTCAAGGATTCCTCAAACAGGTCCCCTCCGGCGATCCACAGGGATCCCATTTCCGGTATCAACTGGAAACCCGATCGGGAAGGCGGATTGTATACCTTGATATCAAGAACCTTTTGCACACCGGATTTGACGATATGATCGATCAATGGATCAGCATCAAGGGACTGCTATCCGAGCTTCCTCCCGACAACGTGCTTTATCTGGATGCCCGTAACATTCGTAAGGACTCCTGAGCCAAATAAACCTGATTATTGGTAAAAAACTGACACATACATCATTGAACATGGAACCTGCCAACGCCCCCAATATTATAGATGGCAACCGGATCGCTGAGGCGATCCTCAATGAAGTCCGGGAGGAGGTAGCGACCATCGAAGGACGCAAACCCGGAGTGGTTTTCATCCGGGTGGGAGAAGACCCGGCCTCAAGGTCTTATGTCCTCAAAAAGAAGAAGGTGTCCCAATCCGTCGGAATTGAAAGCGAAGTCTTTGTTTATCCCAAAAACATTACCCGGGACGAGCTTTTAGCCAACGTGGATGCTTTCAACAAGAATCCATCGGTGGATGGGATTCTGGTGCAGTCTCCGATGCCCGGACATCTGGACGAATCCGAGATCTTCAACGCCATTGATCCGCTCAAGGACGTCGATGGTTTTCATCGCATCAACAGCGGAAAACTGTTTCAGGAAGACGAGGACGGCTTTGTGCCATGCACCCCACTCGGAGTCGTTGAAATGCTCAAACGCTCGGGAATCGCCACTTCGGGAAAACATGTTGTGGTGATTGGCCGCAGCCTCATTGTAGGTAAACCGCTCGCGATGCTGTTGTCGCGGAAACACGAATGGGGGAACGCAACCGTTACGATCTGCCACTCGCGATCTTCGGATCTGGCTTCCATTACCCGCACGGCGGATATCCTTATTGCAGCCATTGGCCGTCCGGAGTTCGTCAAAGCATCCATGGTGAAACCTGGAGCAACCGTGATCGACGTTGGAATCAACCGCGTTGCTGATGCGGAGGCACCCAAAGGATACAGGCTTACCGGGGACGTCGCCTTCGACGAAGTGGCGCCCCTCTGCAAGCACATTACGCCAGTTCCAGGAGGAGTGGGCCCCATGACGGTCGCCATGCTCATGAGCAACACCCTGAAGGCCTACCGCTTGCGCTCCGCTTCCGAGATCTGATGCAGGCGGTGGCATCCACAAACGGGGCAGACCCGACTCCGGTCGGTTTCACACTGAGGCTGGTTGCCTTTCTGTTCGATTATGTACTGATCACCGTCTTTCTTTTCACGATCCTCACCACTTGGATCCTGCCGGACTTCTACCCCGGGTTCATCACGGATCTGGAGACCCTAGCCAACGAACAGGCCCGACTGTCCCAAGCCAATGCGTCCACTAAGGAAATCCTCATCCTGCACGGAAACTTCATGCAGCGGCACAGTTCCGCATTGGACACCATCA
This sequence comes from Opitutales bacterium, assembly GCA_016933595.1. GTDB lineage: Bacteria > Verrucomicrobiota > Verrucomicrobiia > Opitutales > JAFGAQ01 > JAFGAQ01. The sequence continues at coordinate 7,946 of JAFGAQ010000200.1, forward strand.
ACACATTCTACCTTTTCACGTTTTGGATCTATTTCTCCTTCAGCGAGTATTTTTTGACGGGAACCACGCTTGGGAAAAAAATGTTTAAGCTGAGAGTGGTCGATGCCGATACTCTATCTGAACCGTCTCCACGAGCCACTTTCATACGCAACTGTCTCAAGTCCATGGCTGCCTGTATCCTGTTTCCCTTGCTTGCTGTCAGTTTTCTGCTTTGCATTTTCAACCGTCGCAGACAAACTGGGCACGATTGGGTAGCCCGAACGATTGTCATCCGGGATAATCCCGTTTCTCACACAGCCCCCTAAAGCTCTCTTCCGATGAAAAACCCTCGCATCCTCATCGTCGACGACCAACCGATAAACATCAAGATCGTGCAACGGCGCATCGAGCGAGCTGGCATGGAAGTTCTTGCCGCATACAATGGTGAGGATTGCCTGCGCATCGTCGAGGAACAAAGGCCGGATATCATCCTGCTCGACGTTATCATGCCGGGCATGGACGGATTTGAGACCTGCCAACGCCTCAAATCAAACCCGGAAACAGCGGATATTCCGATCATATTTATCACGGCCAAATCCTCAAAGGAAGATGTGCTCGCCGGACTCGACACCGGAGCGGTTGACTACATCACGAAGCCACTCGAACTGGATGAAACGCTGGCCCGCATCCGCACCCAACTCAGGGTTCAGGAAATGCACCGAGAAAACCTCGACCTCATCCAAAGGTTGAGTGAGATGCGCAAGACTTCGACTATTGGTGCGATTACTGAAGGGATTGCCCACAATCTCAACAACCTACTCGGAGTCGTAGTAGGGTATATCGACCTCATGAAAATCGGGAAAGGCAAGCCAGAGCTTGTCGAGCGCAGTATTGCCTCCATGGAAAGCGCCATCAACCGGATGGTGACCATTGTGGGCCAACTCAGTTCCATGGCTGCCAATGAAACCATGCAATTGGCCCCGGTCTCGATCGGCCTGCTCTTCGAGAACTGCGTCAAGCGCTTTCAGTCCGACTATTCGGTCGACAGTGAAGTCAAAATTACCAATCCCTTCCCGGAAGACTTCATCGTCGAAACAAACTGCGAGATATTTGAGGGTGCCGTCAGTAAACTGCTGATCAATGCCCTCGAATCCTACCCTGCAAATCAGGTCGAAAGGCCCATTGAATTGAAGGCCAGTCTCAACGACGAGCAGACCAAGCTCTTCGTGGAGGTGATCGATCAGGGAACGGGTATCGCAAAAGAGGTCGAAGACAATTTCTTCGAGCCGTTCATCACCACCAAAACATCGGTGGGAAGAGGCATGGGGCTTACGGTCGCACGGCATTCGCTGCGCAACATCAATTGTGAGTTGTCCGTCGAGCCAAATCCCGATCGAGGGGTATGCGCCAGAATATCGATGCACCTCCCGTCCACTGTGGAAGAAGGTTGATGTTTGTTTTCGGGTTAACAACACCGAACACGGTGCTATCCCGATCGTTGTATTGCTGACAAAACGCAGACGGTCCGCTACCATCTGTCTTTCGGACTTTGGATTGTGGAGACATGAACACTAAAATATCCACTCACGAAGCCAAAGTGTCGATCCACGAGAGTCAGCGTCGATGAATGATCTTGCACTCAGTGAGGACCGTTTTTCGACCAGCGCCAGACAACAACAAGCAAAATCCCAGCCGCGATATGGACGATCATTCTTGTCGATAGTTCAAACTCCCCTTTTGGAGTATCGGAAGCCCCCGTGGCGCTTGTTACTGCGGATGCTGTCTCTTTCGATTCCTGAACCACTTCCACAGTAGCGACCGCAGGCTTCTCAATCATCACCCGCAACAAATCAAGATAGACCTGGGCTCCTCCTGGCTTGAAAGGAAGACGTCCAATCTCAGTATCATCTGGACCTATCAACAAAAGAGCCGGAAACGTTTTCAATCCATAGGAAGATATCAACTTCGATCGTTGAGCTACCTCCCATTGTTGGTCGCCAGAACCGGCATTCACCGCAACCTTAACAAGCATATATGAAGCAACAGCCTGCTCCAAGAAAGACTTTTCCGAAAGCGTCTGTTCCATCGTATGGGAACTCGGGCTCGCATCCAAAAACGCAACCAATAGAGGAACTCCATTCTTTCCGGCAATTTCACGAGCAGTTTCAAAATGGGCCTTCCATGCACGGTTCCTGTCATCCCGAATGGCCAAACTCTCACTATCTAAACTCAATCCATCGGGAGCATCCAATGGAATTGCCACACTTCCATCTGCAGCCAGCAAACGTCCCTCAGCATCCTGGATCACGCTTTTCTTATTCTTATCATAGACTCCCGTTACTCCCACAACAACTCCGTCCCGGATCCGAACAGACCCCTTCGAATACGTCAGTATCGTGATTCCTTCGGAAAGCATCTTTCCCGTTGGAGATCCAAGTTCAGCCAAGACCGATGATTCTTCATCTCCGATTTCAACCGCAGCCAATGGACTGACACAACAAACGATCAACGTCACAAGAATAGAAACCAGCATCCGGAACGAATCTTTGGCACAATACAAATATCGCCGGAAAGCTAAGGGTAGAGACGAATTTCGAACGCTCATGGCAGGGCAGCGGGTGAGTTATCGTGACCACTGTTCCAAACAATAAAACCAACCGCAAGCGCATTTCGAATACGAGCGCTCAATCATCCGATCTCAAAGCGCTCCCCTGACTTCAGGTCCAGGATAAAGGCAACCACAAGACGAACGGTTGATTCAACATCTGCCATGTCAACGAGCTCAACCGGGGAATGCATATATCTCAAGGGAATCGATATCAACGCAGACGGAATCCCGCTCTTCGAAACAAAAACGTTATCCGTGTCCGTGCCCGTGAAGCGGCTGCTCGCTTCATGTTGGATCTGAATGCCCTCACGGGCAGCCACCTCCGTCAGACGCTTCACCAGCGCAGGATGGTTTGCGGTGCCATGGGTCAGGGACGGCCCCCCACCCAGTTTGACCATGCCCACCTTTTTCGGATCCAAACCCGGAGTATCGGTCGCATGTGTCACATCAAAAACCAGAGCCACATCGGGAGACAAGCGATAGCTGATCATGGTCGCGCCGTTGCCACCGACCTCCTCCTGAACCGCATTCACTGCCAAAACCGTAGCAGGACAACGATCTGTGCCCTTTCTCAGTTCTTCAAAAACACGGGCCAGAATGTAACCAGAGATCCGGTTGTCGATCGCTCGCGCAGAGAGGCGCCCGTTTTGAAGCTGAACAGGCTCCTGCGAGTAAACCGCAAAATGCCCGACTCTCAAACCCAACGCCTCGACTTCCTCCCGTTTCGAAGCGCCCACATCCACATGGATCTCGTGCCATTTCGGTGCTTTTTCATCTCCCGAAGTATCCTTTCGGAGATGAATGGCCGTATTGGCGATCACGCCGCACACTTCTCCCCGGTCTCCCAACAACCGAATGCGTTTACCCCGGGTAATGGCGACATCCGATCCTCCAACGGGCGTCAAATACAAAAAGCCATCGTCACTCACGTATCGGACCATGAATCCGATCTCATCCGCATGCGCCTCCAGCATCAATTTGGGACCATCATTCGATGATCCATCCATTGTAGCCCACGTATTGCCATACGCGTCCTTCTCAACCCGATCGGAATGGTCCCCCATACGCCGAGCCCATACACGCTGCCCGGGCTGTTCACCTCCCGTTGGACTGGGAGTATTCA
>JAFGAQ010000201.1 GCA_016933595.1 Opitutales bacterium
CCGGTCTGTTCTGACGGTCAGGATACTGGAAGGTTGTCGCTTAATGGATAGAGGCCTAAGTTGAAGTCAACGATTGGATACCGGAACCTTATTGTTGAACGACCATGAACCTATTCCCTTTGCTCTCGTTCTTTGCCAGCGCATGTCTGGCAAGTTGTGATACGGATCCTTTGTTGGTGGTTTGTCACAAGGAGAGGATGCAGCAGGTTCCTGAGGGTTGGGCGATGGGGACGTGCGTGTCGCCATCAGGTGACCGCTTGGGTTATGGTTCCCGATACCTGATTCGGAATGGAGATCCGTGGATGCCCGTAATGGGGGAGTATCATTTCAGCCGCTACGACTCGACCCATTGGCTGAGGGAGCTGCGTAAGATCAAGGCAGGTGGAGTGGATGTCGTTGCGACCTATGTCTTTTGGAACCATCACGAGGAAAAGGAAGGCGAATGGGACTGGTCGGGTTCCCGCGATCTCCGACGATTTGTGGAGGCGGCACAGGAGGCCGGCCTTTTGGTGATCCTTCGAATCGGTCCATGGGGACACGGGGAGGTCCGGTATGGCGGATTGCCGGACTGGGTAATGGAGGGAGAATGGCAGGTGCGCTCCGCTGATGCCGCTTACCTCGAGAAAGTAGCTGCGTGGTATGGGGCGATCGCGCGACAGGCGGGTGGGCTTCTCTGGAAAGATGGCGGACCTGTAATCGGGGTTCAACTTGACAACGAGTATCCCGGTCCGGCTTCCCACCTGTTGAAGCTCAAGGAGTTGGCGGTGTCTGCCGGGTTTGATACCCCGTTCTATACGCGGACCGGGTGGCCAGGGCTGCAGGATTCAATGCCTTTTGGAGAGATGCTCCCACTGTTTGGCGCATATGCGGAGGGGTTTTGGAACCATTCGCTTGAACCGATGCCGGGTAACTACCGCGAGGGTTTTCATTTCAGTCAGGTGCGCACGAGTTCGGATATCGGATCCGATCAGTTTGAATCGCCTGTTTCGGAAGATGAGTTGGATGCGCGTCGTTATCCATTTCTGACCTGTGAGTTGGGTGGGGGCATGATGAATAGCTACCATCGGCGGGTGTTGATCGAGGAGAGCGATGTGCTCGCTACGACGTTGGTCAAATTCGGATCGGGAGGAAACCTGCTCGGTTACTACATGTACCATGGGGGCTGGAATCCGGAAGGGCGCTACAGCAATCTGCAGGAATCGTTGATGACCCGGTACCCGAACGACATGCCCGTCAAGAACTACGATTTCCAAGCGCCCGTTGGAGCTGCCGGAACACTGCGTCCCCATTACCATGCTTTGAGGCAAGTCCATCTATTCATTCGGGATTTTGGACAATGGGTTGCCCGTTTGGATACGTTTCTTCCGGACATCCGGCCGGCAGGGTTGGATGACACTGACACCTTGCGTTGGAGTGTGCGATCCAATGGTCACGGAGGACTACTGTTTTTCAATAACTATGAACGCTTGAATGAGCTTGGCTCGCATGAGGTTCGATTTCGGGTGGATGGGTTGGATTCCGGCTCACTGGAATTTCCACGGGAGGCGGTCCACATCAGAAATGGGGACTATGGTTTCTGGCCCTTCCGGATGGAGCTTGCTCCGGGCTTTGAAGTCGAATGGATCACAGCGCAGCCCCTCTGCAGGGTGCAGGATCCACGGGGAGACTGGTATGTGTTCTTTCGCCCTACGGAGGGGGTTCCGGTGGAGCTTGCGATGCCTGACACACAGGATCTGAAACTGATCCCGCTCCGGGCGGAGCTACCTGCTTCCTCAGAGCATGGCCGAATAGTCTTTGGTAACCTTGAACCCGGTCGTGATGTGGTCTTTACCCTGGAGAATGAGGAAAGCGGAATACGCTGCCATCTGGTTTTACTGACGCGGAAAGATGCGGATCGCCTTTGGAAAGGGCCTTTCGATGGGCTCGAAAGGGTAATGTTGGCAAACGCCGGTATTGTGTTCCGGGACGATTGCGTGGAGTTGCGCCCGGTGGTTTCGGGCCCGGCCGAACTGCTCCTTATACCAATGCTGGAGCGTTCCGTCCTCGCGGATGGAGTTCCACTGGAGTTGGAGCGTAGGGGGGGCTGGAGCAGGGTCGGGATCCCATTGGATGATGGGGATTTTTCTGTTCAGGAGATTGAAGTGGAATGGATTCAGGACGCGGGAGAGCCGAGGGAGATCCCGATCGGTCCATTCAAGTCAAAAGTGGCCATGGCCCCGGTGGATCATGATTTCGATCTCGCGGCAAAGTGGAGGATTCCCTTGCCGGATGAGGTTCGATCGAACGCAGACGGGGAGTGGGTGCTGGATCTGGAATATGTGGGAGATGTGCTCAGGATTGGCGCAAATGGTGAGCTGTGGATCGACGATTTCTACAATGGCCGACGAGTGGAAGTTCCGTTGCGTGAGCTCGCGACAAGCCATGGATGCTCCCTTGAAAGCATTGGCAGTCTTGAGCTCTCCATTCTTCCCCTTCGGCCGGATGCGCCCGTGTACCTGCATCCGTCCGTCAGTGCTAGGCTGTCCCGGAAAGAACCTTCGCTGGAATTGCGATCGGTGGTCTTGAAAATGTCACGGCCGGTAACGCTGAGTGTTGGGGATTAGGACAGCCTCCTGATTCTTGTCTTTGGGTCAGTGTCGGTCTTTCAGGAGTGATCCCTTCTGTCCCCAATCCGCCCCCTGTGTCAGGATGGCTGTCGCCTGAACTAAAAAAGCCAAATGATCCGGGCTGATACATGTGGACCCCGTGACTGTTTGAGCTAACCCATCAATCAGTCCTGGGCGCAAAGGCGCCGCGGAAGGGAGAATTCAAGAAGCTTCACCACAAGGGCGCAATAGCACGGAGGGGGGAGAATGGGATTTTCGATCTGCGTCCATCTGCGGATGAAATCACTCTCCAAGAAGATCTACTCACGCAGAGGTGCCACGACGCAGAGGGAAGAGCGGCTCGGTGGGGACACCTCGCCCTACCGGGTTCGGGGAATTCCAGATTTCGTGGCAACCCGTTCCCGTGAGATTGGCTGTTGTGGGTAGGGATGAGCGTCCCCGCTCATCCGCAACCGATTGAACG
>JAFGAQ010000020.1 GCA_016933595.1 Opitutales bacterium
CCTCAGTATTCCGACATCGGAAAGGCCCGGAAGGGCGCGGATTCGCTACGCTTCTTTTGGACTCCGTTTGAGTGAACGGTCAGCTCATCCGTTGGGGCGGATCCGAGGAAAGGTTCACGCCACTTGGCCACCATTTCCGGGAATAGAATGTTGATCATTTCATAGACACCAACCTCAAGTCCGCTGATCACATGGTCGCCCTGCATGGGAAGCGTCCGGTTGCACACCATAACGATCGCGCAATCAACCTCGGTCAGGTACATCATGACCGTGTCATAGCCGGATATCTGACCACGATGCGCGATGTTCGGCACGGCGGAAGCATGCATTTGATCAATCTCCTTGATCAGGTGAAATCCGCAAGAGACCGAGGGCAAACTCAGGCTGGTGGCGATAAATCCGTGGGTATTGACGTGGAGCTGCTGAATCTCAGATGGAATCAGTGAACGGTTGAAGGCCAGAGCCTCCGCCCAACGGGTGAGGTCACCAACGGTCGATACAATCGCGCCTGCGGGGCCCACTCCGGTCGGATCATAAACGGTGACATCCGAAAGCCCGGCTGGAACAAAATCCGCCCCCGTGAAATCCTGCCAGTCCATGTAGCCGCGAGAATGTTCACCCCGGATCTCCGACTCGCCCGGATTCGGTGAATAGGTTTGGCTGAGACCGGCAGCAGGTATGACTTTCCGATTCAAATAGTCGGATATCGCCAATCCACTGACCCGCTCCAAGATGATCCCAAGCAGAACCGTGTTGGTATTGGAATAGGACCATCCACTTCCCGGCTCAAAGAGCTTGCCCAACCAAGGCTCTTCCCGGTTCACATTCGCATCTACCATGGCGACTAGTTCCTCCATGCGCCAGATTCTGTCGCGCTCGAAAATGTAGGGGACATTCCACTCATCGATCACATTGGTGTAGTTATTGATACCTGAAGTGTGCTGCAGCAGCATGCGGATGGTGATCGACTCGCGGTCGTACCCAGTCAGGACATGATCCGGCAAATACATACCAACCGGATGGTCAATGCCGATGGACCCATTTGCGATCAACTGGAGGATCGCAACCCCCATAAAGCTCTTCGAGGTGCTGCCGATCCGGAAGCGATCCGTGGGCTTCAACGCCTCTCCAGTTGCCACGTTGCGCACGCCAAGTGCCCGGACGATCGGATCCTGTCCCGCAAACTTAACCGCATACGCAATCCCCGGGATCTGGTATTTGGCCATCGAGGCCGCCACCTTCCCCTCAATCTCGCCCCACTTATCCGCAGAAATCGACTGATCCGCCGGAGTGCCATGCCGCATGGAGTAGGGATACCACCATCCATCCGGGCTGGTGTACCACCACTCACTTCCTTCCACGTAAATCCAAGGATAGTCCCCTTTGAAAAATCCGAGTCGATCGGCATACATCCAGCCCGAATCATCGAAAGTCGTTGCTTCGGGAATCCCAAAGAGCCAGGCACTATTCCCGTAAGACGATCCATTCCGAAGAGCCGGCGTATTCGAATCCCCGGTGACTGCGCAAGGGAAGAGACATCCTGCAGCTGCGAAAGCCACAAGAAGGGATTGGATTAATTTCTTCACGGTATTGTTTCGCTTCATACTATCGACGGACTGGATACTGCTCAAAAAACCGCCTTCATCTGGCGGTCGAAATGGGGTGATGCGCCTTCACATCGTAGGGCAGAAGGGTTCCGTATTCCATCTGGAATACGCGATCCGCAACACCGAAAAAGTGGTCATCGTGAGTAACCGCCAAAACGGCTTTGCCCCGGTTTTTGAGATCCTGAAGGATCACGTGATAAAAATACTTACGGAACACCGGATCCTGATCCGCCGCCCATTCGTCGAACACATACACTGGTTTGTCCTCAAGCATCGCCACGATAAGCGCCAGCCTTTTCCGCTGCCCCGTCGAAAGCCGGGTGTTGGTAATACAACCATCGACAATATCGGTCTTCCCCTTTAGCTCGAATTCATCCATCAAACGCAGAATCCGGTCACGCTCCATGCGCTTCGCACCGAGCAGCCTTCTGAAAAGGAAGAAATCGGTAAATATTGTCGTAAAAAGGTTTCGGAAACGGGCAAGTCCTTCTTCCCGGATTTCCTCTCCATTGAGGAAAAGGCTTCCCGTCACGGGCGGGTACAAGGCGGTCAACAACTTCAACACCGTCGACTTTCCGGAACCATTTCCTCCGATCAGAAAAACGATCTCTCCCTTTCTCAAGGTAAAGTCAAAGGGTTGAACCGTAAACGGGCGTGTCCCGGTGGTGGGGTATTGGAAGGATACCTGTTTCAACTCCAGCGAGTCGAAATCCACAACCTCTGCATCCACGACTTCCTCCACCTTTTGCTCAACCGGGGAACTGCCCGACTCAATCAAAGCCTCAAGATCCTGAATGTTCCGGATGGACGCCTCCGCCTTTGCCAAGTCCGGGATTGCCACCACGACATCCCCAATCGGTCCGGCTGAGAAAAGCACAATTGGCACCAGCATCCCGATGATCGAAATATCATCCGGCTTGATGTTGGGCAGGATGAATAACAGTCCGGCCACCGTGAAGAACAGGAAAGACTGACCAATCAAAACCGAATGGTTCATCGCCATACCCGCGCGCGTCCGAAGCTGGGATGTCTCGGAGACTACGTCGGCCAGTTCCTTTTCGTAGAAATCGTCGGCCTTCTTCCGGTTGAGTTTGAATTCCTTGAATCCGGTGAGCACTCCATGCAGGTTGTCGAAAAACACGTTCTCGCGAATCGAAGCCTCCCTCAACTGGGACGCCACATCCCGGCTCTTGTGCAAATAATAGAGCACGGTCAGCATTATCATTCCAGCCGTGATGAACAAAGCATGGATCGAATTCACTCCAATGAACACCACGATGAACGCCAACATCACAACCGACGAACTCGCGTTGATAACAGCCCCGGCGGACACCGAGATCGCCATCGCATCGGTCGAAAGCGTGGTGTAGACACGGCCAGAGTCCATCGACTCAAACACCAGCAGGTCCGTATTGCGGATCTTGCGCAAGATGCGCATCCGGACGTTCTGAACGATGCCCTCAACGATGCGGGTGGTGCGATTCAGGACATGCTCCTTGCTGATCCAGAAGGCCGCGATGCAAGCAGCAAACTTCACCATCTGCTCGAAAGGGAGCACTCCAGGGCGCAGCATCGATATTGACTTGATCGCGACCGAAACCGCGAGGCCATTCACAATGCCCGCAAAGATCGCCATCAAGAGCAGCGGGAGCCGGAACTCAGATGATTCCCGGCGAATGAATTCGTAAAAGGTCTTCATGAACGATCAAAGACTATGTCTGAGCATGATCTCCAAGCTATCGACAAACTCAGGAACTGTCGGCGCGGGCTTGCTGTTATAGGTGGTTTGATACTGGAGAACAAGCCCCAGCCGCGGAGTGATACTGTGCGCAAGCGACACTGCGAGGTTTGCAGCATATTGATCGCCATCCAACATCGGATAGCCCAGAAATACCTGCTTCAATTCGAGGGTGGGGTTGATCTGGTATCGCAACAACTGGTATCCAACCAACGCCCAGCCATCCCGCTTCGATTCAAATTCGGGATCCCCTGCGGCGAGAATCGACGCCATTTCGTGATATTCGGTCGATTGATAACCCAGCCCTACCCCCGCGAGCAAGGTCAGGTTCTCCTTTTTCACAAAGTAGTAGGCCGGAACGGAAGCCACCTGCCACTGCGAGTCGATGAGGCTCAGTCCGTCGTAGAACCAATCATACTGATTCAGCCAACGCCAACGCTCATTGATGTCCCGGATGTAGCGCAAGGAGTGATTCCGCTGATCCAGGATCTTGTTTCCATCAACCTCGCCCTGCGCTATGCTGTGGTAAGTCGACAGTTCATTCAGGCCAATCTTCCAGGATGCCTCAACTGCGGCACGGAGCGTATCCACCTCGTTCTGGTTGTTGATCCGCTCAATTCCGACCTTGTAGTTCAGGCTAAGTTCACCCGGAAGCCCGGACCAACGGTTGAGCAAGGGAACCTCCACCTCCGCTGAGGCAGTATCCGTTCCCCTCTCTTCAACGCTTTCCCCAACCTTCGCTGGCACCAATGACGGCACCTCAACGACCAACGCCCTGTTCAGCCGAAGCTCCCCAAGGCCATCGGAGCGAAATACCACCTGATCGGATTGAACGTCAACCCACTCGCCAATGAGGATTTCCCCCGTTTTGAGCTTCAACTCAGCCGCATCCGCCTTCTGCACGAACCCCGCCACTAACACCGAGACTACAGCCCCTATCAGTATCCGGGTTGCAGCATTCTGTGTTCTTAAAACCAACGGGGAACGAAAACTTGAGAGGTTCATGGTCATAGCTGGAATCAGTTCAATACGCAATTAGGGAAAGAGGTATCGTCTTGAGATCGGACGGGGCTTGCGCAGTCTTCACACGAACCCATGCCTTTTCGTAAAGCGCCTCGCTATCCCCGACATCCTCCAGTGAGATACGGTCATCACCCGAAGGCATGAGCATGCTCGGACCATGCTTGATGAAGGTATTCACCCGACGGGCGGCCGCGAGACTCGTGGGCGCATAGTAGCTGAACTCCGCTGCCTTCGCGAGAACCTCTGGAGTCATCAAAAAGTTCAGAAACAGGTAGGCCGTCTCCTTGTTACGGCTTCCCCGCGGGATCACAAATCCGTCGACCGCAAAGATCGTGTCCTCTTCCGGAATCAAAAAGCGGTAGTCAAGATTCTCAGAAAGCAACCAGGCCCCGGTGCCACTCCAAGTGGGAAGCAACAGAAAGTCTTTCCATGAGCCATCCTGGACAATGCGATCGCCCACAAACCTCGCACCGTGGGTCTCCACGAGCGAAATCAGGTAGTCCGCCGCTTGCTCGATCTCCAGTTCGGACCGGGAATTCGGACTGAAACCCAGCCGTATAAGCGCAAGCCCAAGCGACGTTCGCATCTGGTCTGGAAGCGCCAAACGTCCGTTGAAAAACGGATTCGCGCGATGTGCATCCAGGTACTCCCACTTCCGGGGAAACCCGCCCAGATACTTCACATTGAAACTCATGCCAAAACTGCTGTGGAAAACCGGCACAAAGTAGTTCAGGCCCGGATCACACTTGAGATCAAACATCACCGGGCTGATCTGATCAAACCACTGCAGCTTGTTGCGATCGATCTGCGTCACCTCGTTCTGGCGGATCAGCAAATGCACAGTGTAATCGCTGGGCATGAGCAAATCCCACTTCTCCCGGTCAGACAGGTAGTATTCCCGCATCTGTTCGTTGCTCTCAAAATAGCTCGCCTCAATCCGCACTCCATAGATCTTCTCAAATGCCTCGAAAAGGGCTGGAGGGAAGTAGTCATTCCAAATCAGTATATGCAGGGAGTCTGCGGCGTTATGGACCCGGGGAGGGAGGCTCCGGATGTTCCACGACTCGATTGTTTCGCCTATGTCTTTGTCTTCGAGAGGCCGCGAGCATCCTGACCACATGTTAAGAAGCATGAACCCGGCACAAATGCAGGCAACACAAAGCCCCCGGACCGAAGATGACATTATGCTCTTCCTAACCATGACTACCTCAATGGTTCAGGCTGATCAATTCCTGAGTGTTGTTCGACTCTCCCTCCACCTCATCCACGGCTTCAGGCGAAACAATCCCCTCCAGTAGTTTGCGGGTGGACGGATTCAACATCTCCATAACACGCCCCACTCCAATATCCGACTCCACCGCCGGGGTTTCATCGGAGAGTGGAGCCACCTGAACTCCTGGAGTCCCCTTTGACGCCGAATCGTCCACCGGCAATGAAAACAGCAGCGGCAATCCACCGGAATCCCGGTTCCCAAGCACCACCACCTTCGAGTTGTTCGAACGGGACAGCTCCAGTGTGGCCAGAATTCCCTGGAAGTTGAGGTATTCGGAAAATGCCCCGCCTGTCATCACGATCTTCTGGAAATCCCGTATCCCCTCTGCCTCAATGCGCTTCCGGTCCGCCTCCTTCGCTTCCTTCTGGAGCAGGAAATCGTAACGCAAGGATTGCTGTTCGGCAGTAAGCTTGTGCTCGATTGCCTCGCGGATCCGCTCAGGAAGCTCCATCCGCTTGATCAGCAGGTCATCCAATACGATGTTGCGACGATCGAGTCCGGCAAGGGCACCTTGCTTGATGATCTGAAGCAACAATCCCTCGGACGTGTAAATCTCCTCCGGCAAATAGTTGGCAACCACCTCGCGGACGTAAGTCTGAACCTCGGGCTTGACCACGATCTCCACGTAATCCGGCCCGATATCCTGATGCAATCGAGGCAAGTTATGCTTCTGCGGCCGGTACCGGATCGACAACTCAAAGCGAATCGGAAGCCCACTTCTTGAGAGTGCGTCAAAGTCGTGCGATACCTGCTGAATCCGCGTATCGTAAATGTGCATCTTGTCCCACGGCCAAAGAATGTGCAGCCCCTCACCGTAAGGGTACCGCAAATCAGTCCCACCGACGAATCGCCGCCATAGCACTCCGTTCTCCCCAGGGTAAACGTTGATGAAAATCCGGGGCCACAAAAAAGCCACTGTCAGCAGAAGGATCAGGGATAGGATCAATGAATAGCTCTTGATCGCACGGTATACCACATTTCCGTTGCGTTTGAGCCGGGTCTTCCATGGAGACACATGATCACTGGGTTCAGGGTCGTTCATTTCGGTAGGTATAATGGTCGTCACTCAATCATCGCGCCGGACGTCTGACATACCGTCTGAGCTATCGTCAAAACATAGATCACCGTTATTCATATAATCGGCCAAATAGAGGGGGATGCGATCGCATAAGATATCGACCCAAGCGGGGTCATAGCAAGCCAAAACACCATTTAGACAACCTTCGTGAAACCATATGTTTAGATCCACGGGATGGTCCCGCTCAAAAGAACCCGATATTGTGCCCGCCAAACCTCCCTCGATCCTTTTCCAGAAACCACCTGCGCCTTGCTCCTGATCAAAAGAGCCGAGGTAGTTCAGCGATGCGAATGGATGAACGGATGGCAAAGGGTTTTCATCCTGCGTGGTCCATACTCCGTAGCCCATCCCGTGGTTAGGCACAGAAGCCAGGGCATCCTTCACCTGCCCCAAATGAGAAACCCCATCGACAGGTCGTTCCACGACAACCGGATAAAGCGCCGTATACCAGCCAACCGAGTGGCTGAAATCGTCCGACTCGACCCACTCGTGCCGCCCATGCGATTCCATCAGCACGCTCACTGCCTCAGCATCGCCCAGCTCAAAAAGAGCGGAACTCAAAGAAGCAAGCAGCATC
>JAFGAQ010000202.1 GCA_016933595.1 Opitutales bacterium
GAACGACCTTGAAACGCCCCAAACGCATGAGGATAATCCTTTCAGTTCGCAACCCAACCCGTCAACGCGAATGCATAAGCGCTTCCACCTTTGATCTCCATCAGCCCACCTCCGGATTGGACCGCCGAATTCTCTTGCACAAACCACAGAGCAGTCTACGGAATACCGCCGATAAACACGGTCGGCAAAGCCGTAACGCATCCCATCGACTCATTCCTTTCATGAACACCCCGCTTTCCGAAAAATCCAGCCCAGAAGCAATCCGACAGCGTTTCGATGCCGACGTGGAACGGTTTTCCAACCTCGAAACAGGCCAATCCGCGACCATCGATGCACCTCTGGCGATGGAGTTGATAACGCATGCGGCCCGTGCCGCCACACCGGAGATCAACCGGATACTCGACATCGGTTGCGGCGCGGGCAACAACTCCATCCGACTGATTCGCACATGCAAGCACGACATCGACTGTGATCTTTGCGACCTCAGCCGCCCGATGCTCGATCGCGCCATGCTTCGCGTATCAGCCGAAACCAAGGGTGTCATACGACTGTTTGAAGGAGATTTCAGAAGTATCCCGTTGGAAGAATCCTCCTATGACGTGATCCTCGCAGCCGCTGTGCTTCACCATTTGCGCGATGCGGATGACTGGGAGTCTGCCTTCCGGAAAATCCACTATCTCCTTAAACCCGGCGGAAGCATCTGGATCACCGATCTTGTCACGCATGAACATCCCTCGGTTCACACCCTCATGTGGAAACGGTATGGAGATTACCTCGAGGGGATCGGCGGCCCGGATTACCGGCAGACAGTATTCGACTATATCGACAAGGAGGACTCCCCGCGCTCCCTCACCTTCCAACTTGAACTGATGCGAAGAGTCGGTTTCCGGACAGTAGACATCCTCCACAAAAACTCATGCTTCGCTGCTTTCGGAGCCATCAAATAGAAGCTCCAAAAGACCTGCAAGGGGAAGGACAATTCAAGCGCCTTCCTTGCGAGGTGAAATCGAGATATAAACCTCGCCTTCAAAACTGACGCACGAGGAAATCCCGACAAGATACGACTTCAGGCGCCAGCCTCTCTGCCCGTGAAATCCGGATTCCGCCATAAGCTCAGAACCGGCATACCCGGGCGGTCTCATCCTGCAATCGCGTGCGTAGCAAGGCCCCGGACTTGCGATCACACGCCATACGCATGCATTGGAGATCCGGACCATTCCCTTCCAGAAAACGGGACACCTGGGCACAGGCTTCCTTCCAATCGCCACAATCCCAAAATTGAACACCATAGGCCACACACAAGCTTCCAATATCCACCTTGTGGGGAGTGGCAAAATACTGCTCAAAGGTCTGGCTTCCGTCGGCAACAGCAAGGTGCTCGAAGATTCCACCTCCATGGTTGTCTACCAACACAACACAGAGCCGCCCTCCGCCAGCATGATGGGAGGCCGTCAGCCAAGCGTTTGAGTCATGAAGAAAGGCCAGATCCCCGGTCACCAGAACACTGGGAATTGTTGATCCAAGAGCGGTTCCCCATGCCGTTGAAAGCACGCCATCAATTCCATTGGCTCCCCGGTTGCAAAAGACCCGCCGGACATGCGGGTTGCCCCTCCAGAAAAACTCGAAATCGCGTACCGGATTGCTGTTCGATACCATCAGCTGACAATCCTCAACTATGCTTTCGCACAGGTGCCAGGCCCAGGCGGACTCCCCTTTGCACGTGGCTTCGGTTAACGCATCAAAATAGGAGATATACCGGGACTCGCAACTCCGGTCGAGCCCCATCCATCGGCCGGAATAAGCCTGCAATGAATCCTGCCGGATTGTATCGAAGGAATCCAGCCAATCCGCGGCCTCCCTGTAGCTCAGCACGCCGGATACCGGCAAGCGAAGGGCGTTGTAATTGACAAGCCCATCCGTTACCAAAACCACCGGAACGCCCCACTCCGTCAAAGCCTTTCGCAACGGCTTGCTGGTGGGCAATGAACCAAACTGAACAACAAGGTCCGGCTTCAAGGCACCCACATGTTCAGGGTTGCGCAGAACCGCATCGTAGAATCGGACAACCGGCACATCCACCAGGTTACGGAGCGGGCTCAAAGCGTCCGCCAACACGACCCAGCCCTTGCGCGATGCGATTCTTCCGATCCGGCGCGAAGCCATGTCGCATGCCAGGCTATCTCCACTTCCGAAAACGAGCAATGCCTTCGGAGGCACATCACCACTACCGACCGAAGCAGGAAACTCCCGGCGGTCTCCAACCTCGGGAGAAGAATCCACTCCGGCCGAAAATATCGCCCCACACGGACGGCAAACCTGCTCCACCAAACCATCCAAAGCATCGCCTTCATAGCAACCCGAATGGGAAGGAAAGGGTTCACGGAATGGAAAATTCAAGTGCACAGGCCCCGGACTTGGCCCAACCGATGCCCTCAGCGCTTGCTGGATGGCATCCCGGAGGTAACACCCATACGCCTTTCGCGGCTCCGGAACCCCAAGCTCATGAAAATGACGCACACTTCGCCCGTAGATATGCACCTGATCGATGGTCTGACCCGCTCCGCAATCCCGCAGCTCAGGCGGACGGTCCGCCGTGACAACCAAAAGGGGAACCTGTCCGTGATGGGCCTCAATTATCGCCGGATAGTAATTTGCAACCGCGGAACCGGATGTGCAGATCAAAACCACCGGTATTCCCTCACGCTTCGCGATCCCAAGGGCGCAGAACGCTGCCGATCGCTCATCGAGCACCACGTGTTTACACAAATCCGGCTGCCGCGCAACCGCCATGGTCAACGGAGTCGAACGCGATCCGGGAGACACCACCACATGGCGCACTCCACACGCCTGTATCGCATCGGCAAAAACCCTGCCCGCATAGGCGTTGGCATCGATGTCTTCAGTATCCACACTCATAGCCCTGAGCCATCCGGTCCCGCCTTTTCGGCAGCATCCACAGGCAAAACATCCACACCCGAAACCACGCCCGCCGCCCCTTGAAACTCGTCCTCACTGACGAGTGACGACAGCATGCTGTCGAGTTTGAGCGCCGTCTCGTTCCACTCCCGATCGGGATCGGAACCCTCTACAATTCCGGCTCCCGCCCGAATCCACACCAGTTTTCCAGACACCACCGCGCAGCGGATGTTGACCACAAAATCTCCTTCGCCTTTTGCGTTGAACCATCCGGTCAAACCGCCATAGGCCCCACGCGGAAAACCTTCAATTTGCCGTATCATTTCAAGCGCTTCTATGCGGGGCACTCCCCCAAGCGCTGGAGTTGGATGCAGTGCCTCCACAAGTGACAACACATGCATCCCTTCGGGCACGGCACCCGAGATCGGAACGCGCAAATGCTGAATGTTGGAGAGCGAAAGGATCTCGGGATGCCCCGTCAGTTCGCAGCGCAAACCAAGTCCTTCCAGGCGTGCGCGAATGCTGTCATACACGACCCGATTCTCCGTGATCTCCTTCGGGTCATCCAAGAGGCGACCCGCCAGAAATGCGTCCATTCTTGCATGGGAACCGCGTGCGATCGATCCGGCCAAAGCCTCGGTCCGGTATTGACCCGCGTGCAGACTCACCAAACGCTCCGGGCTGGCCCCAATCAGGTTGGCTCCGGATCCGTTCTGGATCGCAAAAACATGGCACTCCGGGTGACTGGCCCGCAGCCGCTCGACGATCTCAAGTGCATGCCATTCCTGGTCAGACTCCACCTCACAGGCTCTCGAGAGCACCACCTTCCCAACCTTTCCCTCCCGGATCCGGTCAAGCACCATACGCACCCCACGCAGGAAAGACTCTTTCGACCCATCGGGGACTCTCACACGGGTACGCCGATCAGGTTGGGGGTTTTCCTCCGGATTGCACAGAGAGAAATCGAATTCCGAAAACCGCCGGTGCGCCCGCAGCAAACCATCCGCACTTGCCTGAAGATCCGTATCCGCATCCACCGCCAAATTGGCGACCGCCGAGTACCGACCGCCATTTGAGGCGACATGCCAACGGGGAATGTAAATATGGCCCGCAGCATCAAAGGGTTCGGCGTTCCCGCACGTATCTTCGAATCCGAAGGAACACAACACATGCGGACCGGCAAACGGCAAATCGAAGTCTCCCACGCACACGGCATGTCCGAACCAATCCGCAGCCTGTTGCCTTGCTCTGCGGAAACGGTCCTCCCCTTCCACAAAGGCCTCCATTACTGGCTCCGCTCCCGCCACCGAGCATCCCAACACGGATGACTGCAGGAAAAAGTGCGCCATCCCGGGATCATTCACCATTTGCAAGACCACCAAAGGATCCAGAAACCGGCCCGGCAGCGTAATGGATACGAGGACCGGTTTGCCGACCTCCACAGACTGGCTGCGGGCATATTCAAGCAGCCGCATCAGGCCATCCTGATCGCGGTTTCCGAATGAATCGAGTGGCAGTTGTTCCACGGTATGGGTTGTTTTTCCGGTTGGGTTGAGGGGTCCGGATCCCGGCATCGTCACTCCGCCTTGGGATCGGGGCGAGGAAAAAGGATTACCTTGTCGCCATGCTGCTGCCCGCTCATTTCAAATGACCAGACCGGCACCTCGGCAAGTTTTGCATTCGTGAGCGGCTCCGGAACCCCGAGATGACACTCGATGCGATCCACGGTTGAAGGCATAACCGGCCGAAGCAAAGAAGCGCCGAGCCGTATACCCTCGGCCATCACGGCGATGGATGTTTCGAGCAAGGCACGATCCTTGGGATCCTCCGACTTCGCGAGCTTCCATGGCGCACGGATCTCGGCATAGCGATTCAACGATTTGAAAAACCCGAACAAGGCTTCTAGGCCCACGCTGAATTCGAAGCGGTCAAATGCCCCGACCACCAGCGCAGCGGCCTCATTCCACCCGTTGATCACATGCTGCTCCGGTTCCTCATTCACCGACGGAGCGGGAATACGGGATGCGAAATAGCGCTCACCCATGTTGAGCACCCGACTCAGCAGGTTGCCAAGGTCATTGCCCAAATCTGCGTTGTACCGGCTCATGAAACGATCATGGGAGAAATCCGCATCCTGCCCTACGGCCATTTCGCGCAGGAAAAAGTAGCGCAATGGATCCGCACCGAAATCACCCATGTAGTCGAGCGGCTTGATCACGTTTCCGGAGCTCTTCGAAATCTTCAGTCCGGAGCTCATCCAAAACCCGTGCACCAGCATGTGCTTCGGAAGCGGAATATCGCACGCTTTCAGCATGATCAACCAGTAGATCGCGTGCGCCGGAACCATGATATCCTTGCCGATCACATGGTAGTCCACCGGCCACCTCCGTTCAAAATCGGGAGTTCCGTATCCAATAGCCGAAATGTAGTTGATAAGTGCATCAAACCACACATAGGTCACGCAGTCCGGGTCAAAAGGAAGCGGGATACCCCATTCCAGCCGGGTGCGAGGGCGCGAAATACTCAGATCGCTCAGATCATCCTTCAAAAACTCCAGCACCTGTTTTTGCCGGAAAGCCGGCACGATAAAGTCCGGATTCTCCTTCAGAAAACCGATCAGCCACTCCTGATACTGAGCCAACTTGAAAAAGTAGTTGGTCTCGCTGACCTCCACCACCTCTCCAAAAACCTCGGGCCACTTGCCATCGACCTTATCCTTGTCCTGCAGAAATTGCTCGGCCCGTTGACTGTAGAAGCCGGTGTACTCGCCCTTGTAGATTTCCCCTTTGTCGAACAAACGCTGCAACAACAACTGAACCACAGCCTTGTGTCTGGGCTCTGTGGTGCGGATGTAGTCGTCGTGGGAGATATCGAGGCGCTCACAGAGCTCCTGGTAGATACCGGCCATGCGGTCACACAACGCCTGAGGGGTGATTCCCTCCCGGGCAGCAGATTGCTGCACCTTCTGTCCATGCTCGTCCAATCCGGTCAAAAAATGAACCGTATCACCCCGCATCCGCCGATACCGGGCAATGGCATCGGTCAACACCTTTTCGTAGGCGTGACCAATATGCGGCTGCCCGTTGGCATAATCGATCGCAGTGGTGATGTAGAAATCCTTCATAAAAAAACGTCATAGCCACTCGGTGATGCCGATTCGAGCGTAAAAAACAAAAAGGGCACGTTCCCCGTAAGAGAAACGTGCCCGTTGTTGGTCAATTCCTGCAAAGACCCGGTGCGTATAACCTGCAACTAGCGCAGCGTCGCACAGAATGAACGGATCCGCTCCAGCCCCTTGGCAATCACCTCGTCAGAGGTTGCATAGCTCAGCCGAATGTAACCCGGAGCCCCAAAGCCCTCGCCCGGCACAACCGCCACATCCTTTTCCTTCAAGAGCCGGGTTGCGAACTCGCTGGCCGACAACCCGAAGGACGAGATATCCGGAAAGAGGTAAAACGCTCCAAGCGCCTTCGGGCACACAATGCCCGGTATGCTGCTCAGTCCCTCGTAGAGGAACTTGCGGCGACGGTCAAAGGCCTCCAGCATCATCTTCAGGGCAGCCTTCGACTTGTCCGGATGCTTGAGAGCTGCCAATGCGCCCGCTTGGGCGAATGTAGTGGGATTGGAGGTCATCTGGCTTTGCAGCTCCGACGCCGCCTTAGCCACACGACCGGTTGCCACGAGGGTTCCCAAACGCCATCCGGTCATCGAGTAGGTCTTGCTGAAACCGGAAACCACTATGGTGCGCTCGAAAGCTGCCTCACTGATCGTGGACACCGAAAAATGCCGGGTGCCCTCATAGGTCAGGTATTCGTAGATCTCATCCGACATGATCCAGATGTTCTCATGGCGCTCAACCACCGCATACAGGGCACGAAGCTCGGCTTCGGTATACACCGTTCCGGTAGGATTGGACGGGCTGTTGAGGATCAACATACGCGTCCGCGGAGTAATAGCCGCCTCCAACTGCGCCGGAGTGATTTTGAAATCCTGTTCCTTGCCGGCAAAAAGCTCAACCGGACGCGCCCCCACCAGCTTCACCATTTCCGGATAGCTCACCCAATACGGGGCAGGAATGATCACCTCATCATCCGGCCCGCAGGTCGCCATGATCGCCAAATGACAGGAAAATTTCCCGCCCGGGCTCACCACGACATGATTGGCGGTCACCGATGCCAAACCATACTCCTGACGGTATTTGGCTGCAACCGCCTCGCGCAGCTCGGGGGTTCCTGCCGCCGGCGTGTACTTGGTCCGGCCGGCTTGGATCGCCTGAATACAGGCTTCCTTGATGAAATCCGGAGTATCGAAATCCGGTTCACCGGATCCGAATCCGCACACATCGCGGCCTTCGGCCTTGAGAGCCTTGGCCAACGAATCGACCGCCAAGGTCGGAGACGGAGAGACATTCTGAGCCCATGGAGAGAGTTGTATCGTGCTAGCCATTTTTAGTTGATGTTTGGATGCGTCAATTGCCGGGTGAGCGATGCTGGGTACTCTACCCATGGACCGCAATCCTTTTCAAACGAGAACCCGTCGATTTTTCCCGGTAGGCGTTCCGGGAGCCATAGATCAACTTAAGTTCGCAATCCATGGGATTCATACAACTCCATCAGCCCCTACAGGGTGGTTGACGCCCCTCATTGATCCGGACAATCTGTGAA
>JAFGAQ010000021.1 GCA_016933595.1 Opitutales bacterium
CCGCCATCGGATGCAAGCCCTTGTGCGACCGCATCCGAGAAACTCACAATGCCTCCATGACCTCTGGTGCTGATGTATTTCATGAAACCGAGCGTTGTGTTGTGCTGCGGGAGCCATTCCCGCAGCAGAATATGGGATTTGACAAATTCCTTGCCCTATTTGCCAAGGTCAAAGGCATCATGCACCACCCGAACCGCTTGATCGGCCTTGTCCGGATCGATCGCAACCGAAATCTTGATTTCCGAGGTTCCGATCAGGTTGACGTTAATGGAGGATTTGGCCAAGGCCTCGAAAAGCTTGGCTGCCGCACCGGGTTGGGAACGCATGCCGACTCCGACCACGGATAGCTTTGCGATGTCGGTGGCGGTTACAAAGTCAGGTTGGTTCTTGTCCGCAAACGCCTTGCGCACGGCCAGCTCGGCGCGGTCGACATCATCCCGCGAGACCGTGAATGTGATGTTGGCCAAGCCCTTGCGTCCGATATTCTGAACAATCATGTCGACGACCACATTGGCGTCGGAGAGTGCCTGGAATACTTTGGCTGCCGTTCCGGGTTGGTCTGGCAGTTCACTCAAGGTGATTTTGGACTGATTTCGGTCGAGGGCGACGCCGGTGACCAGTAGACCTTCAAGCATGGTGACTTCTTCTTTCACGATAGTGCCGGGTTGTTGATTAAAACTGGAACGTACTTCAAACGGGATATTGAATTTCTGGGCAAACTCGACCGAGCGGGATTGCATGACCTTGGATCCACTGCTGGCAAGCTCGAGCATTTCCTCGTAGGCGATCTCATGAATCTTGCGTGCGTTGGGAACAATCCTGGGGTCGGCTGTGTAGACTCCATCGACATCGGTGAAGATTTGGCATGCATCGGCTTTGAGCGCGCCAGCCAAGGCAATTGCGGTGAGGTCGGAGCCCCCCCGACCGAGGGTGGTGATCTGCCCTGATTCGCTCAAGCCTTGGAAGCCGGCGACAATGATCACATTGCCTTTGGCGATCTGCTCACGCAGGTCCCCTCCGCTGATATCCTTGATGCGGGCGCGGGTGTGGCAGACATCTGTCGTGATCCCGGCCTGGGCACCCGTGCGGGATACTGCGGGGACTCCCAGCGCATGCAGGGCAATCGAGACCAGTGCGATGGTTTCCTGCTCACCGACGGAGAGCAGCATGTCCATTTCCCTTTCGTCCGGCTTGGAATGCAGGGCCTTGGCGCGGGCGATGAGTTCGTTGGTTACCCCCGATCGGGCCGAAACCACCACGATCACGGAATGCCCTTGATCGCGGGTCGACTTGATGCGTTGAGCAACGTTTTTGATGCACTGGACATCGGCAACGGATGTCCCGCCGTATTTCTGGACAATGAGCGACATGGTGGCTATGGATGGGTGTGTCAGGAAAGAACGTGAGATGGAACCGCCCGGTAGATCGGGATGATCCGGCGCTGGATCTCCGATGGGTTTAACGACTCCAATGCATCCAAAGATACGCTGTCTTCAACAGAAAAATCACGGATTCTTGTTCTTCTGAGGTCTGTCAGACAGGCGCCGCATCCCATTTTTTGACCGAGGTCATGGACAACCGAGCGGACGTAGGTTCCTTTGCTCACCGAAAGCTCGAAATCGATTTCCGGGAAGCGGTTTTCCAGCATGGTGAAAGAAGCGATGTGCACCAGCCGTTCCTCGCGCTCGACCTCACGGCCCTTGCGGGCGTGTTTGTAGAGGGGGACTCCGGCGACTTTCTTGGCCGAAAACATCGGTGGCTTCTGGTATTGGTCGCCGAGAAAGGTCCGCATGGCTTCAAGGATCTTTGATTCTTCAATCGGCTCCGGGATTGTGTCGCTGATTACTTCCCCATCGATATCGTAGGAGTCGGTGACGAGTCCGAAGCGCATGGTTCCTTCATAGGATTTGTCCATGCTCATGAGGAATTGGGACGCTTTGGTTCCCTTGCCGACGAGAATGATCATAAGCCCGGTGGCGTTTGGATCGAGTGTCCCGGCGTGCCCGACCCGTTTCATCCTGAGGATGCGGCGGACGCGGTCGACCACGTCATGGGAGGTGATTCCGGCAGGTTTGTCGATGAGCAGGATGCCGTCCAGTTCAAGTGTCTGAGAAGAATACATGCGTTAAGGTGAATGTGAAGCTATGCGGAAACAGTTTTTTCCAGGAGGCGCAGCAGTTCGGCTTTGAACCCGGGCAGTGGAAGGCGACATTCGAAACCGGCGGCGCAGGCGTGCCCGCCTCCGCCAAATGCGGCGGCCACCTGATCGACCCGAACGGATGGGCGTTTGGAACGGAGGCTTCCCTTGAAGGAGCCATCGGCTTGTTCCTCGATGAGGGCGGCGACCTTTACGGAATCGATGCTTCTGGGAAAGTCGACGAACCCTTCGGCCTGCGAGCGGTCGGTACCGGTTTCTCCAAACATCGAGTGCCGGATGAAGCCGATACAAACCCGGTTGTCGTGATGAAATTCGAGTGATTCCAGGAAAAGGGTGAGCAGGCGAAGGCGACCGATGCTTTCTTTTTCAAAGAGCTCATGAGCGGCTTCGGCGGGTTTGGCTCCGCTGTCGAGCAACTGGGAACAGAGGCTGAACACCCGGTGGGAGGTCGCGGGATAGCGGAAGTGTCCAGTATCGGTCGCGATGCCGACATAAAGGGCTTGGGCGGTGATGGCGTCCATGTGGACTCCGCAATCGATAAATATGCCGGCAAGAATTTCGGCGGTAGCGGCCGATTCGGTGTCGATCCAGTTTTGCTTCCCGAATCCCGGATTCGAGATGTGGTGATCGACCGCGAGGATGATTTTTCCCCGCAACGGAGCGGCGGATGCTCCAATGCGGTCCAGCGTCGAACAGTCCACGGTGATCGATTCAGCGGCTACAGGCAGATCCGGGCTCCCGGGCTGGTAGAACGGGGTGTCACCGATAAAGGCCCCGAGGTTGTATGGCACTGCATGGGTATTGATGGCGAAGGCATCCACTCCCATGTTCCTGAGGACGCGAACCAAGGCCACCTGTGAGCCGATACAGTCACCATCGGGCCGGAGGTGCCCCCAGACCGCTACGGTTTTGCCCTGAAGTCCGGCGACCAGCGTCGGGAAATGCGGGGAGAACTCCGGATAGTAAACTTCCTCACTCACGGGTATCGTTCCTTTCGGGATGGTCGTCCAGACTTTCCATCAATTCAACGATTGAACTGCCCCGTTGGAACGACGTGTCGTGGTGGTAGGTGAAGTTGGGCATGTATTTCAGGGTGATACGGTTGCCCAGCAGGAATCGCAGACGGCCTTTGACTTTCCGGAAAAGCCGTGCGGCCTCCTGTGCTTTGGATTCATCCCCGATCACCGAGTAGAACACCCTGGCCGTGCGCAAATCGGGAGCCACATCCACTTCCGTAAGGGTGATCCCAACGGATTCGGTCTGAAACTCAGTATGGAGGATGTCGCTCAGTTCGCGGTGAACGAGCGAGTTTACTCTGACCATTCGATTTGCCATGACTTGAGAATAGGGAGCGGGTATGCGGCGGTCAACCTCCGGTATTTCCGACCGCTTTGCCAGTGGGACGGATCGTTTTCCGGGGGTGGACCGGCCATCCGGTCACCTTCGCGTTAGAGTGCGGGTTTGCGTTTTTCAATGTCAAAGCACTCGATCTGATCGCCTTCACGGTAATCATCGAAGTTGGCGATGCGGATACCGCATTCAAATCCCGTGCGCACCTCGGTTACATCATCCTTGAAACGCTTGAGCGTATCGATGCGGGCTTCCGCGATGATTTCGCCCTTGCGGCGGAGCCTTGCGGGCTTGTCGCGGTTGATCTTGCCTTCGGTGATCATGCAGCCGGCAACAGTTCCCTTGCCGACCGAGAATACCTGACGGATTTCCGCGAAACCGATGTGGATCTCGTGAAGCTCGGGCTCGA
Organism: Opitutales bacterium; assembly: GCA_016933595.1. Classification (GTDB taxonomy): domain Bacteria; phylum Verrucomicrobiota; class Verrucomicrobiia; order Opitutales; family JAFGAQ01; genus JAFGAQ01. The sequence goes on from JAFGAQ010000021.1 coordinate 3,918, forward strand.
GCAAGTCGGCCATGAGGTCTTTAACGGTGTCGATCAGTTCGTAAATGATATTGCCCTGGTAGAGGTTGACGCCATGATGTTTCGCCAGTCCGCGAACCCCGTTTTCGGTGCCAATGTTGAAACAGATGATGGTCGCCTTGGATGTGGCGGCACGGTCAACATCGTTCTTGGATACAGGTCCGACATCGGCGTCAAGGATCTCGAGCGTAACCCTGTCGCTTTTGATCTCTTCGAGGCTGCCGCGAATCGCTTCAACCGAACCATGTACATCGGCTTTGAGGATGCAACGGAGGACCTTCTTCTGGTTGCTCTCAATGGCTTGAAAGAGATCTTCGATGGACGTCTTGCGTGCGGGAGTGGCCTCCGCCTCGGCGAGTTCCCTCTTGCGGGACTCCTGAATGTTATCTTCGGCGATACGCTTCGCTTCCTTATCATTCTTGACCCGCTCAAAGCCCATTCCGGCATCGGGAACATCCGACCATCCAATCACCTTAACGGGAGTGGAGGGCGGGGCGGCCTTCACCGGCTTACCGTTTTCGTCCAGCATTGAGCGGACTTTGCAGTGAATGGAGTCGCAGACGAGCGAGTCACCGGTCTTGAGGGTGCCCCGTTCGACGATGACGGTTGCCGTAGGTCCGCGGCCTTGTTCCATCTGGGATTCGATGATGACGCCCTGTGCTTCCGCATCCGGATTGGCCTTGAGTTCCATGACTTCGGCCTGCAACAGGATCATTTCCATGAGCTGTTCGATGTTGTCGCCCTTGAGTGCCGAAACCGGGACTGCGATGGTTTCCCCTCCCCAGTCTTCAGACGTAATCCCGCGTTCCTGCATCTGCTTCTTGACCCGGTCGATATTGGCCCCTTTGGAATCGATCTTGTTGATCGCAACCATGATCGAAACCTGCGAGCGTTTTGCGAACTTGAGGGCCTCGTCGGTTTGCGGCATGAATCCATCGTCGGCTGCCACCACCAGGATGGCGATGTCCGTCACTTCAGCGCCGCGTTCACGCATCTTGGAGAAGGCTGCGTGGCCGGGAGTGTCGAGGAAGGTGATCAGGCGATCCTTGTAGGAAATCTGGTAGGCGCCGATGTGCTGGGTGATTCCCCCGAATTCACCCGATACCACATTTGCCTTGCGAATCGTATCGAGAAGGGTGGTCTTGCCATGGTCGACGTGCCCGAGGATACAAACCACGGGAGGTCTTTCTTTCAGAGTGGCAGGATCATCATCCGTGATCTTTTTCTCACGGGAAAGGGTCTGGGTTTCCTTGGTGACGGTTCCTTCACCCCGGTGTTTGACATCCAGGGCAAATCCGTGTTGATCGGCGATTTTGGCAGCGACCTCTTCATCAATCGTGTGATTCATGGAGGCGAAGATCCCCATTTCCATGAGGATCGAGATCAACCGGAAGGGACGGATTTCCAGCCGGTTTGCAAACTCACGTACCACGATCGGTGGTTTGATTTGGAGTTTCCGCTTTTCTCCCGAATGCTTGACCTCGGCTTGTTTCGGGGCGGCAGCAGGAGTGGGAGGTGGAACAATCGACGGGGCGGCGATGCGCTCAGGCATCTTGGCAACCGGTGGCGGGACCGGCGCGGGAGCAGATGGTGCCTTTGCGTGTGGTTCCGTATGCTGTGGCATCGGTGCTGGTGCCGGGGATGCGGCCGGTGTCGGTGCGGCAGATTGGGCCGGCGTCGGGGCAGGGGCAGGTGCCCTCAAAATCGCTGGCTGCGGAGTGGCTGCCGGAGCGGTTTCCTTCTTCGCAGGATGCACGGACGGGATGGATGGGGATGGTCTCGGCGCCTGAGCCGGGCGAATCACAGTCTGCGGGACCGGGGGTGGGGTGCGTGGAGGCATTCCCACCGAAGGCGCTCTCATAACGGCGGGTGGCGGAGTGGCTGCCGATGGCGGCGTTGCCGGTTTGCGAACCTCTGCCGGGACCACAACCGGGCGTTTTTTCGCCTCTTCCTTCTCGCGTTGTTCCTGCTGAATCTGTGCCGCGGTCTTCACGATCGCGCCCATTGGAAGACCGACCTTTGGTGCTTCAGGTTTCTCGACAGGAGATTCCACTACGGCGGAATCGTCAGCCCCGGAAACCTTCGTATCGGCGGGGGATCTTTTGGCTTCATACTCTTCTACCAGTGCTTCCGCGCTGATATTGTCAATGGAGCTTGAGGCGGTGCGAACATCGTAATTCCGTTCTTTCAGGAGTTGGATTAACTCCTGGTTGGGAATTCCGATGCGTTTCGCCAGATCGTGGACGCGGATACTCATTTATGCTTATATGGAATCTGTTTGGAAGAAATGTGAAATGCCGAATGGATGGTGGATCAGATGTAAAGGCTCTGTCAAGCAGTCAGAAAATTCATTAGACTCACTGCGCAGCGGTGTCGCGTTCTGCGAGTTTCTGAATGATGCGTTCGGCGTCCGCAGGTGCGAAATCCGCTTCCATGAGGTCTTCCGCCGTGACTCCTTCAAAGATCGCCAACGAATTGAAACCACTTTCCACGAGCCGACGGGCGAGTTCCATCTCGATGCCGAGCCGGGAGCTGATTTCTGATGCGGCGCTGGAAACCTGATCCTTGAAATCACGAGGACCGCTCGATTCGAGTTTTTCGATGTCCAGCTTCCATCCCATGAGCTTGGATGTGAGTTTCGCGTTGATCCCGCCTTTCCCGAGGGTAACGCGGATATCCCCTTCGCTTACACGGAAGAAGATACGCCGTTTGTCGGCATTCACCTCAATGTTACGGGGGACGGCCGGCCGAAGGGCTTCCTCCAGCATCTTGTGCGGGTCCTCGTAGAAGCGGATGATGTCGATCTTTTCGCCACCCAGCTCGCGGACCACGCTTTTGACGCGGGCTCCCCTCGATCCCACACAGGCTCCCACGGGATCAACCTTGGGATCGTTGCTGTTGACTGCGATCTTGGTGCGGTATCCCGGTTCGCGTGCCATGCCTTCTACGGTCACGGTGCCATCCGCGATTTCAGTGACTTCAAGATCAAGCAGCCTGCGGACAAATTTGATGGACGACCGGCTGAGGATCAATTCGGGTCCTTTCGGGGTGTTTTCGATACGGAGAAGCAGGCAGCGGATGCGTTCGCCGGGTTGGTAGTCTTCGCCCGGAATTCGTTCCCGATAGGGCAGAAGTGCCTCGGCTTTCCCAAGATCCACGATCAGGCAGTCGCGCTCCCGTCGGCGGACAATTCCCGATACGATGTCTCCGACCTGATCCTTGTAGTCATCAAAAATACGTTCCTTTTCAAACTGGCGGATGCGCTGCATGATCGCCTGCCGTGCGGTCTGGGCCGCAATACGCCCAAGGAAGGAGGGATCCACTTCCTTTTCCAGAAGGTCACCCAGTTGAGCGGCTGGATTGAGTTCCCTGGCTTTCATGAGGTGAATCTCGGTTTCGGGGTTGCTAACGGAATCCACGACGTTCAACCGGGACCATGCTTTGAGTGCCCCGTTCCTTTCGTTAATCTCGATGCGCAATTCCTGTCCAGCATGGAGTCCCTTCTGCGCCGCATTTTTGATCGCAGCCGTAATCGCCGCAATCATGTCCTTGCGGTCGATTCCTTTTTCTTTTTCCATGTATTCTAGGACGGATAAAATTTCGCTGCTCATGATTAATCAGGGAATAAAAAAAAGCGGGTGTTAGGCCCACTTTCCAATTGAGAAAGGTTACTGAAAAAGAATCATGTAAAGGGGTTATCCGGGGATGTCAAGCGGGGATTGATGGCCGTGTTCG
>JAFGAQ010000203.1 GCA_016933595.1 Opitutales bacterium
AAAAACAGAACACATTGACTTGAATCCCACCCGCTCCCGAATAGGGTGCACATCATGGAGTCCGTTTCAAAAAGTCGCGCCTTAACCCGGATCCTCGACGCAGGGATCGCTTTCGCCGTATGGTTGTTGCTTTGCGTGGTATTGAGGGGATTCGTTCCGATGGATGGCGGACCGATGGTGAAATCGGTTGTGGCGGCCTACACCGCGTTCCCGATTGCCTGCGTTTTCTGGATGGCCACTCAAATGTTCAGGGTTACCATTGAGGATCAGATGCAGCCGCGCCGGGTAAGAGTCGACCAATCCTGAAAAACGCCCCCCCTCACCTGCAACGAGGGAAATGGGGTTGTATGTTCGTCGCACAAAGATCCTGAGTACCTTTGGGGTGATTTCAGGGACTAGCGGTCAAAGCGATCGGCATTCATAACCTTGGTCCATGCGGCCACGAAGTCCCTGACGAACTTCTCCTTGCTGTCGTCCTGAGCATAAAGCTCCGCATACGCACGCAGGATGGAGTTGGATCCAAAAACCAAATCCACCCGGGTCGCGGTCCATTTCACGGTGCCAGACGCGCGGTCGCGAATGTAGTAAAGGTTTTCACCCCTGGGTTCCCATACATTGCCCATGTCCGTCAAGTTGACGAAGAAGTCATTGGTCAGTGCACCCACCCGATCGGTGAACACGCCATGTTGTGCGCCTCCATGGTTGGTCCCGAGCACACGCATACCTGCGATCAGCACAGTCATCTCGGGGGCGGTGAGGCCCATGAGCTGGGTGCGGTCAAGCAGGAGTTCCTCGGGTTTCACCGCGTATGATTTCTTGACCCAATTCCGATAGCCGTCGTGAAGCGGTTCGAGAACCGCAAAGGATTCGACATCGGTCATTTCCTGAGAGGCATCTCCACGACCGGGGCTAAATGGCACAGTTATTGCAAAACCGGCAGCTTTAGCCGCATGTTCGATCGCCACATTTCCGGCGAGCACAATCACATCCGCTATGCTCGCTCCGGTCTCAGCGGCGATGGGTTCGAGCACCCTGAGCACCTTTCCAAGGCGGACCGGTTCATTGCCCTCCCAATCCCGCTGGGGTCGCAGACGAATGCGTGACCCGTTTGCACCACCCCGCATATCCGAGCCCCGAAAAGTGCGGGCGCTATCCCATGCGGTGGCGACCAAGTCGGCCATCGGGAGTCCACTGGCTGCGATGCGGGCTTTCACGGGTTCCACATCGTAGCTTCTATTCCCGGCGGGCACAGGATCCTGCCAGATAAGGTCCTCCTGCGGCACCCATGGACCGAGGTAGCGAGCCTTTGGACCCATGTCTCGATGGGTCAACTTGAACCAGGCACGAGCGAACACCTCCGAAAAGTAAGCTGGATCTTTACTGAAACGTTCGGAAATCGGACGGTAGATTGGATCCATCTTCAATGCCATGTCCGCGTCGGTCATAATCGGGTTGTACCGGATGGATGGATCCTCCACGTCGACCGGTTTATCTTCCTCACGGATCGCGACGGGTTCATACTGCCACGCCCCGGCCGGGCTCTTCTTAAGCTCCCAATCGAGCGTCAGAAGAAGGTGAAAATACTCATTGTCCCATCGAGTGGGATGGGTGGTCCATGCGCCCTCAATCCCGCTGGTCATCGTGTTGCGCCCAATGCCACGACTCTTCTTGTTCATCCAGCCCAGGCCCTGATCCTCAACAGGCGCTGCCTCGGGCTCGGGACCAAGGTTGGATGCCTTCCCATTCCCATGGCACTTGCCGACTGTATGTCCGCCCGCAGTTAAAGCGACCGTTTCCTCATCGTTCATCGCCATACGCTCAAAGGTTACCCGCATGTCTCTGGCGGTGCGAAGAGGATCCGGATTCCCATCCACCCCTTCCGGATTCACGTAGATTAGCCCCATCTGGACCGCAGCCAACGGGTTCTCGAGGGTTTCCCGATCATCGCTGTCATAACGCTCACGGCTACTGGCAAGCCACTCCTTTTCCGAGCCCCAGTACGTGTCCTTTTCTGGATGCCAGATGTCCTCGCGTCCGAATCCAAAGCCAAAAGTCTTCAACCCCATGGACTCGTAGGCAACGGTTCCAGCCAGGATGATGAGATCGGCCCAACTGATCTTGTTGCCATACTTCTTCTTGATCGGCCATAGCAAACGGCGGGCCTTGTCCAGGTTCGCGTTATCCGGCCACGAGTTCAGCGGAGAAAACCGCTGATTTCCGGTTCCGCCACCACCACGTCCATCTGCTGTCCGGTAGGTCCCTGCCGCATGCCATGACATGCGGATCATCAAACCGCCATAATGCCCCCAATCAGCGGGCCACCACACCTGACTG
>JAFGAQ010000204.1 GCA_016933595.1 Opitutales bacterium
GTATCCTGTCCGGTTCCGCTGAGGCGTTGTCCGAGGCCAGTCGCCTGGGTTACCCGGTCATGCTCAAGAGTGTGGCGGGAGGCGGCGGGATTGGGCTGCAACGCTGTGACTCACCGGAAGAGCTGGAGGAGCGGCTGGATGCCGTGCAACGGCTGAGCGAGGCAAACTTCGGACAATCCGGGGTGTTTCTCGAAAAGTATATTGTCCATGCGCGTCACATTGAAGCTCAGATATTCGGTGATGGGATGGGAAAGGTGGTGGTCCTTGGAGAGCGGGATTGTTCCACTCAACGCCGCAATCAGAAAGTGATCGAAGAGACGCCTGCGCCTCATCTCTCGGGCGAAACCCGGAAGCAGTTGTTGGATGCGGCCCGCAAAATGGGAGAGGCGGTGAACTACCGGTCCGCCGGGACGGTGGAGTTTATCTGTGACGCGGATACAGGAGCATTCTACTTCCTGGAGGTGAACACGCGTTTGCAGGTGGAACATGGCGTTACCGAACTGGTGACCGGTTTGGATTTGGTTGATTGGATGGTGCGCCTGGCCGCAGGGGAATGGATTGACTACGAAATGGTGCCGAAGGAGCCGCGCGGATGGGCGATTCAGGCGCGTATTTACGCCGAGGACGCAAACAAGCAATTCCAACCCAGCAGTGGACTCCTCACGCATGTGTCGTTTCCGGAAGCGGTTCGGTGTGATCGGTGGATCGACTGTGGAACCGGAGTTTCCCCGTTCTATGATCCGTTGCTGGCAAAGCTGCTGGTGCACGCAGCGGATCGGGAAGGAGCGGTTGCGGCAATGGAAAAAGCACTTTTGGAGAGCAGGGTCGATGGCATTGAAACCAACCTGGCTTTCCTCCGCTCGGTTGTTCAATCCGAACCCTTTGTGGCGGGGCGGATGACCACAGGGACAGTTGGAATGCTTCGATTCGTTCCCCGATCGATGGATATCCTGCAACCGGGTATTGCAACGACCATTCAGGACTATCCTGGCCGAATGGGTTACTGGATGCCGGGAATCCCGCCCTCGGGGCCTATGGACCATCTTTCCTTCCGGATCGGGAACCGGATGCTTGGAAATCCGGAAGGTTTCGCGGGCTTGGAGATGGCGTATTCCGGGCCGACCATCCGGTTCAACCACGAAATGCGCGTGTGCCTTTCCGGAGCGATTTGCGATGCGTGCCTCGATGGGCAACCCGTCGGGATGCATGAGGTGATCGATGTGAAACGGGGGAGTGTCTTGAAGGTGGGGCGGATCGGTGCCCCGCATCCCGGATGCCGTGCATACCTGCTTATGGAGGGGGGATTGGATGTCCCTTTGACGATGGGAAGCGCGAGCACCTTTGCGATCGGGCAGCTCGGTGGCCACGCCGGGCGTCCGCTGAGAGCCGGAGATGTCTTGCACGTGTGTCATGAAGGAGGATCGGATAACCGCTTGTGCCCAAGTGCGACCATGTTGCCGCAAATGGATCAGGAACTGGATATTGGAGTGCTCTACGGACCCCACGCGGCACCTGAGTTTTTCCAATACGAGGATATCGGGCGCCTGCTCAGCCATGCGTGGGAGGTGCACCATAATTCCGATCGCACCGGCGTTCGCTTGATCGGCCCCAAGCCAGCATGGGCGCGTAAGGATGGAGGAGAAGCAGGGCTGCATCCGTCCAATATTCATGATACGATGTACGCAGTCGGGGCGATCGATTTCACGGGCGACATGCCCATCGTTCTCGGGGTGGACGGTCCCAGTCAGGGTGGATTCTGCTGTCCGGTTGTGGTGGCATCCGCAGAACTGTGGAAGGTGGGGCAATTGCGGGCGGGAATGAGGGTGCGTTTTCACCTGATTTCGAATGACGAGGCGATCACGCTTCAGGCCGCGCAGGATGCGATGCTTTCTGGAGCGAAGCCTTGTTCAATGCCGCAATTGAAGCGGGTGGAAGATCTCCGTGAGTGGTCGGACGTGCTGGGGCGCTTGCCCGCTGGAGACGATCGCCCGGAAGTTACCTACAGGATGGCCGGAGACCGGAGCTTGCTGGTGGAGTATGGACCGATGCGACTGGATCTGGTGTACCGTTTCCGGGTCCAGGTGCTGCTCGAACGTCTGGAAGCTGAGGCGATTGCGGGTGTCGTGGAACTGTGCCCGGCTGTTCGTTCCCTGCAGGTTATTTTCGATAATCGGAAAATCGGCCAATCGGCTCTGCTGGAGCGGCTGATGGCGATTGAGACCGGACTCCCCCGAATTGAGGATATGGTCATCAAGAGCCGTATCGTGAAGCTTCCGCTTTCGTGGAA
>JAFGAQ010000205.1 GCA_016933595.1 Opitutales bacterium
AGATGGGGGCTGACACCCGTATGGATGGTGCATGATCAGAAGCATGACGGGATACGGCCGGTGGAGCGCACAGAACGAGACCCATTCAATGACGGTGGAGGCATCCTCCGTCAATCGCAAGAATCTGGAGGTCATGGTTTCCGGTCCCAAGGAGTGGTTCGGACTGGACAGGGTCGCTGCCGAGTTGGCCAAGACCCGTTTTTCGAGAGGTCGCGTCCAGGTGCAGATCAAGTTGGAGAGCCTGTCTTCCGGTAAGTCCGATGGGTCATGGGACGATGCGGTGGTGCTCGAGAAGCTCGGCCGCCTCAAAGAGCTCTGTGTGAAGGCCGGGCTCCCCTTTGAGGAGCGTTTGACCGTCGACACCGTGATCCAGCTCATCCGGATGAATGCGAGTGAGAACCTTTGCCCGGACTGGGAGACTGTGGAGTCTTGGGTCAGGGAGGCTCTGGATGGAGCGTTTTCGAGTCTTGACGCGATGCGCTTGCAGGAGGGTGCGGCCCTGCGCACCGATCTGCTTGAGCGGGTCTCTGCCATTGAGGAGATGGTCAATGGAGTATCGGCACTGGCTCCGGAGGTTGCCCCTGCATGGCGTGCAGCCTTGCTGGAGCGTCTGCGGCAGAGCGGACTTGATCTGGACCCCGCCGATGAGCGTGTGCTCAAGGAAGTGTCTTTGTTTGTCGATCGCTGCGACGTTTCCGAGGAGTTGACACGTCTGCGCAGTCATTTGGAGCAGATCCGGACCACCCTCGATCTGGACGAAGCCGTTGGCCGCAAGCTCGATTTCATCCTGCAGGAAGTATTCCGGGAAGTGAACACCATTGGAAGCAAGGGCAATCATCTCGGCATCACTCAGTTGGTGATCGCTGCAAAGAATGAACTGGAACGCCTCCGCGAGCAGGCCCAGAACATCGAGTAAGAGGGCTCGCAGCATGTTTTGATCTTCGGTATTATGGATTCGGGAAGCGGCAGTCTGTGGGATCTGCCTTCGTTGGTGATGGCCGCGCTGTTTGGGGTTGGGTATTATTTCATGTTCAGGTGGGCAGGACACCGACCCAATCTGTTCCGAATACTAAAGTTGTTGATCGTTGTCTGCGGCCCGATCGTGATCCTCCTTAATGCGGGGTTAAGGATCGCTGAAGAGGGCGGAAATCCAAAATGGCTCCTCATGTTGGGTGTGATTGTGTGGCCCACATTTTTAGCGATGGTAGCGTCGATCAGATGGGGAATGGAGGTGCTTCAGCCTCCCTATCGTAGGAGAGGGATGTTCTTCGTGATTATGGGATTCACGACGTTTTGGCTCTCATGGGGCCTGCTTCTGCTGTTTGGGCCGGGATGGGCCGAATGGTCAATTATCGTGCCAATGTTTTTTTTTGTCCCTTTGGCTCGGATGTTGGATAAGGTTGCTACGGCCATAGCCTGTGGAGGTTCGCATTTCGAAAGTCGCCAGGGAACCCGGATTGTGGACTTGATCGAACTGCTCGATTCCACGGATTGGGAGCAGCTTGCCGCAGAGCATGCTCGTATGACGAGCGCGTGCGAGCGGTCCCACGTTCCGGAGTTCGGGATCCGATTTCAGCAGAGTATCGGGATTATTATCTCAGATCCGATGTGTCATCCCTACCGTGGTCGATGCACATACAGAATCCGGGAGGGTAAGCTGTGGGGTTATATTCCCAATTGGAAAACCTGCATTGTCGAGTTTGAAGGGTTATCGAGGGAATCCCTTGATGAGGTAGTGCGCTTATGGAAACCATCTGACCTTGCGTGGGTCGAGTTACTCGTGACCCGGTGCACCGTCATCCGCATGGATGGTGGCGGCGTTTAGACGCCGCGAATAGGGTGAGCAAGCGACTAGACAAGAGGACCCACGGAGCGATGCCTATTCCCTTTGCGATTGCCTTTGACGAGGCGGCGAGTGTATTCGGTTGGGTATCGATTTCGATTGGATCGAAGTGGTAGGCTGTTTTGACACCATTTAGGATGTGTGCATAGTCGGGAATGTACCTTGTTTGGCCGCTGGCAAACAGGGGGTCTTTCTTTCCCGTGTCCACTATGAGTGCATCCCATATGACTCCTCACGAAAAAACGCTTCAGATTAATCTGGATACGGGTTTCTATGGCACTTTGGCTGAGATCGGGGCTGGACAGGAGGTCGCCCGCTGGTTTTTCAGGGCTGGAGGTGCTTCCGGGACTGTAGCCAAGACGATGTCGGCGTACGACATGACATTCAGCGATTCGATCTATGGTCCAGCCAAACGTTATGTGAGCCAGGAACGCTTACATGAAATGCTCGATCATGAATACGCTTTGCTGAGGAACCGGTTGCGTAATACCCGTGGAGAGAACACGCGTTTTTTTGTGTTTGCGGATACGGTTGCAGCGAAAGGATACAAAACATCCGGTCCTTGCCATGCCTGGATTGGGGTTCGGTTTCAGAAGGAACCCGGAGGTGCGTTGAATGATGTGGTCATTCATTGCCACTTGTTGGATCGTGAAACCCTGCAACAACAGGAAGCTGTGGGAATCCTGGGGGTCAATTTGATCTATGCGGTGTATGCCCTGTGGATGGATTTGGATGCGATGCTGGAATCTCTCTTTGATGGGTTGGGTCCGGATCGTCTTGAGATTGATATGTTCAGGATGAGTGGAGCCGATTTGGCAATACATGACAATCGGGTGGCGAGTCTCAGTCTGGTCAGAAAAGGCTTGTGCAAAGCCGTGCTCTTTTCGCCGGAGGGAGCTGTTATTCAGCCCGGAGATGTATTGTACCGTAAGCCCATTCTACTCGAACGTGGATCTTTTCGTCCCGTTAACAGGTTGCACCTCGACATGATGCGATGCGCCCGTGATGCGTTCATGTCAGATTTTGGGCTTTCCGTTGGAGATCCCGTGGAGATCATGGAAATCTCGATGCACAATCTGTTGGATGAGAGGGGAGGAATCGATCTTGAGGATTACCTCAACCGGATTGATGCGCTGGGAGCGATTGGCCGGCATGTGATGGTTTCCGATTTGGGTGAGTTTTACAAGTTGCAGCAGTATCTGGTTCGATACACGTCGAACTCAATTGGGATTGTCCTGGGTGTACCGCTGTTGGTTGAATTGTTTGACGAGAAATACTACGAGAACTTGGCGGGAGGGATTCTAGAGTCCTTTGGAAGGTTATTCAAAAACCGCTTGAAGCTGTATGTCTACCCGTTTTCGGACGAAGGCAGTGGGCTTAAACAGGCGAGGGACTTGGAGTTGCCTCCGCATTTGAAATATTTGCATCTCTTTCTCATGGAGAACCGGCACATAGTGGATATTCCAAACGATGCTGTAGAATCGATTCCTTCTGTCTCTTCCATTCGTTTGTTGGAATGGATTCACTCCGGAAGCCCCGAATGGAAGCGTTATGTTCCGGAGGAGGTGGTGTCGCTTATTGAAGAGAAGCGCCTTTTTGGTTGTCCAGACTGAGATCCTCAATGTTTTCGATGTGGAGGTTCACATGGGGGGGCACCAGCAAGGAGAGGTCGTGATTGAGTTCTGTGAATCTTCCAGATGTTTCAAGAATCAGGCTGACTCCAGCATGGAAGCCCATAACCGGCGAAACGACTCTGCTGCGGATAGCCGCTCGGTTCCCCGGAGTTCCAAATCCTCTGGATGCACCGGTTAGCCTGAATAGTTCACCATCGGGAAGCGGTGTGATGCGTGTCTGAATGTGTTCGATGTTGGTTTGAATCGCCAGCTGCGGGGATGCTCCGGCTGATATGGGCGAAATATCGGATTCGAATAGTATAAACAGATGGGATTGTTCGAAAGGAACCGCGAAGAGTGCCCCGATTCCCAACCCGATTGCCGCCGACGTCGCAACAAGTGAACCTGCCACCGGGTGGTGTTTCCACCACGATAGAATGGGTTGAGCCTCAGGTGGAGTTTGTCTTTGCCTTACTCTTTCGATCCGCAGTGCAAGTGATGCGATCCATATAGCGAGAAAGGTGATCAAAGCAGATGCGATAACATCCGACAGAAAATGCCCCCCCGCCGCCATTCTGGAGACTCCCAACGCAATGCCGAGTATCAATGCAATTGTGATCCATGCGTTTCTGTGCCTTCGGGAAACGAGCAGAAGTGCTGGAGCCGCGAGCACAAAACCGACCGAGCAATGACCACAGGGAAAGGACTTCCCGTTTCCCTTTGAGTTGTACATAAAGGGAGGAACGTAAGATTGACTCCCTCCAAACTCGGTGGTTTCGCGGGGACGCGGGCGTCCCCAGTTGTCTTTGAAAATGGCGTTTACGAGTAAACCGGGACCCAAGGCGGTGCTAAGCAATAGGAGAATCCCAGCCATGCGTGCATCGGTGAAACACCGAAAGCCTTTCGGAAAGAGGATGCATCCAAGCGAGATAAGGGCGATAAAGCCGGTCAGAAATGGGGCGGTATGGTAAAGCACGACACTCCAAGTTGCGTCGCCAACAGGCCACGAATCAGCAGGGTTTGCCGCATCGTGAAAGAGGCTCATGCAAGCACGGTCAAAGGTTCCGTTTTTGAAAAGCAGATAGAGTAAGACAGCAGATGCGAATAGAAGCGCGAGTTGCCGAATGCGACGCATGACGAAACCATGGATCAAGGCTCGGAGGGTGCCAAGCAATAAATCGGTTCGAATGAGGGCAGCAAATTGAAGAGTTGGGTTTTGGGGCTGGGGTAAGCGGGTTGGTGACGAAAATGGACCCAAGAAAAGACGCTGAAATCTGCATCGATTCATTCGTAAGAAATAGGACGGATTAGCTGGACTACGAAAATTCGGTGGAACTCTTATGAAATTGGCTCTTGCTAATGAATTACCACGGAATTTCGTTGTCCTAGCTCGTTTGGATGTGCGAGGGTATTGGGCATGGCATGCATTCCTCAAACCCTGAAGAACGGAGCTTTCACTGTTCTGGTGGTCGACGATAAGCCTGTGAATCTGCGGGTGGTATTCGAGGCTTTGCGGGAGGAGGGCTATCGGGTTCTGGTGGCGGAGGACGGAGCCAGCGCATTGAAGCAGGCGACGAAGGTGAAGCCGGACATGGTTCTGCTGGACATCATGATGCCGGGCATGAGTGGTATCGAGACTTGTCGTAAGCTGAAACTGCAACCGGAGACAGCGGGAATTCCCGTGATTTTCATGACGGCTTTGTCGGACTCGGAGGACAAGACCCGTGCGTTTGCGGCCGGTGGGGTGGATTTCATTTCGAAGCCTCTGGATCATGCCGAGGTGTTGGCCAGGGTGCGAACCCATCTTGAGATTCGCCGGACTCAGGTCGATGTGGATACCCACATGGATTTTTTGTCGGGTTTGGGAAAAGAGCGCACGAGAGACGCGTTGTTTTCGAGATATGCCGAGTTTTTGAATAATCGTCCGGATCATGCGGATCTAGTGGCGGTGTTGGTTCAGCCCAATCCGGATGCCCCGCTTCGTTTGGAGTATATCGAATATGGAAATGGGGTAGATGGGGAACGACTGAAGGCCAAGCAGGCGGGAGATGGTTCGTGGATGGCCTTTCTTTCGGAGTTGGCTATGGATGTGGACGGGCAGATCAATGCGCTTGATTCGAACCAGTGGAATGTCCCTGGCGCATTGGCCGAGCTCAGTATCAAGAGCTTTGTGGCGAGTGGGTTCCGTGTGAACGATCACGGGAAAGGAATCCTCCTGACATGCTATTCGAGGAGCATCGAGCTTGACCGTTCACGCAGGCTCAAGTGGCATCGCATATTGGCCTGCTACCTTGGATCGGCATGGACGAATGCTGCGGAATGGGAGCGTATGGAGGAGAGTGGCCGGAGGCTATCGCTGGAAAATGAGTATTTGAGGGAGGAAGCCCGCGAAAAGGCCGATATCGGGGGAATCATCGGCGAGAGTTTTGTGTTGCGGAAGGCGATGAACGAGATCGACTTGGTGGCGCCTACCGAGGCCAATGTCTTGTTGACCGGGGAGTCCGGAACCGGAAAAGAACTGATGGCGCGGCGAATCCATGAGCTGAGTGGGCGTCGGGGCGGACCATTGGTAAAGGTGAACTGTGCCTCTATCCCCAAGGAGCTTTTTGAAAGCGAGTTTTTCGGGCACTGTAAAGGTGCGTTTACGGGAGCCGTGAAGTCGAGAGTCGGACGCTTTCTGTTGGCCGATGGAGGTACCCTGTTTTTGGATGAGGTCGGGGAAATTCCGATGGACTTACAGAGCAAGTTGCTTCGGGTGTTGCAGGAAGGCACCTTTGAGCCGGTTGGAGAGGACAAAACCATCGAAGTCAATGTGCGGGTGATTGCCGCGACTAACCGGGATCTGGAGCGGGAGTGTCGGGAGGGGCGTTTTCGGCAGGATTTGTATTACCGTTTGAGCGTATTTCCGATTTGCATCCCGCCGTTGAGGGAACGCGTTGCCGATGTGCCACTGCTCGTGAATCATTTCGTTGAGAGCGAATGCCGGAAGTTCGGGTATCGTGTGATTCCAGTTGCTCCGGAGGTGATGCGGATACTGGAGAGTTACGAATGGCCGGGCAACATCCGGGAGCTTCAGAATGTGGTGGCGCGGGCCGTGATCCTATCGGGCGGGCGCGAGTTGCGTTTTGTGTTGCCGGGTCGTGATATGGCGGCAGTTTCCTCCGCTTCGGGTTCGGCTATGGTAAAGGATTTCGGGTTGGGCGTTGGAGTGCTCAACGAAGAGGATATGGCGGTTTTTCAACGCGAAAACCTTCAACGGGCACTTGTTCAGGCTGGTGGCAGGATTGAGGGGGAAGGAAGCGCGAGTATTTTGCTGGGCCTTCATCCCAATACCCTTCGCTCCCGTTTGAAAAGCTTCGGCATCAAGGTTGGAGGGAAAGACTCCGGCCAGCCTTGAGGGATACGGGTATGGCGTTGTCCCCAACGTGAAGGGTTGTTTTTGCGTCGGTTTTCGGCGCATGAAGGCTCAAAGAGGTGACCTGATGATTCTTCCATTCGACATCGACCGAGAATCCACCCCGTGCCTTCAAGCCGCGGAATTTTCCGTTTGGCCATGATGGGGGGAGAGCGGGAAGGATGTGGATATCGAAGGTTCCGTCTGCGTTGAGCTGATGGCTCTGGAGGAGCATTTCAGCAATGGCCGCGCAAGCCCCGAAGTTGCTGTCGATTTGGAAGGGCGGGTGGGTGCCGAAGAGGTTTGGAAGGGTGGATTTGGCGAGGAGAAGCTGGAGGTGTCGGAGGGATTCAGAGCCATTGTTCAAGCGGGCCTGGAACATGGCAACCCATGCCCGGCTCCATCCGGTGTGCGCACCCCCATGGGAGAGACGGTGGAGAATGGTTTGTTCAGCCGCTTTCATGAATTCGGGTTGATGGTCCCAGCCAAACTGGAAGCCTGGATGTATGCCGTAGAGATGGGAAATGTGACGATGCCCGGGATCGGGTTCTTGGTAAGGCTCAGACCACTCGAGTATCCTGCCCTCTTTCCCGATACGGGGTGGCAGGATCTTTTTGCGGGCTGCTTCTGCTTCTTCACGGAGGGGGGACGGATCTCCGAGCGCATCTGCCGCATCCTCCATAATCTGAAACAAATCATGTGCGATCATTTGATCCATTGTCGGTCCCATGCAGAAGTAGGCGATGGTTCCATCGTCCAATAGGAAGCGGTTTTCGGGGGATTCCGAAGGACCCGACACCAGAAACCCTGAATCCGGATCCTCGACCAACCAGTCGAGGACAAAACGTGTGGACTCGCAGATGATCGGGTAGACAGATTTAAGGTAATCCAAATCCATCGTATAGGCATATTTTTCCCAAAGGTGACGGGTCATCCAGGGTCCGGCCATGGGAAAGTGTCCCCATGAGGCCTCCCACCCTGGAGCGGTAAAACCCCAGACGTTGTGGATGGTGTGAACGGTCCACCCTCTGCATCCGTGCTGGACCCGTGCGGTTTCAGTGCCGGCTTTGGCCATCCCGCGAATGAGATCGACCAGTGGTTCGGAACAGGGATCCAGACCTGCCACATGCACCGGCCAATAGTTCATCTGAACATTGATGTTGGTATGGTAATCGCCATTCCAAGGGGTGTAGTAGTCGAATTTTTGTTTTTCTTCATCATATCGGGCTGTCGTCCAGAGTCCCTGAAGATTGGCAGGAAGCGCATCGGGCCGGGAGGATGCGATCATGAGGTAGCGTCCGAAATCGAAAAGCAGGGTAACCAGACCCGGATCGGAATCGCCGGTTTCCATGCTGTGGATCCGCTGATCGGTTGGGATGCTTTTCCGGTCCGGTCCTTCGACCTCAAGGGCAACCTCCCCGAAGAGCGTACGGTGGTCCATGGTGTGCTGGTCCTGAAGCTCGTGAAAACCGGTCGAAAGCGCATGACGGATCTGCTCTGCTGTGTGAGCCAGCGGTGGCTCGCCAAGGTATTCCGGAGCGCTCAGCAAGCCGCGGTAATTGGTCGCTGCTGCAAGGATGAGTGTCACCGCATCCGCATCCTTGAATGAGACCTGATCCCCCGATACTTCAGCCGTTCCGTTTTCGACCTTCCATCCGAGACGGCAATGGTAGGAAAGTCCCTTGATGGGTGATGGTGCATCCATTATGCCTTGCAAAAGAAAAAAGCCATTTTGGTCCGTCGTAGTGCTCGCGTTGGAATCCGGGCGGGTCAGCGCCGCCCGGAAGTTGAGCGCTCCGGGAGTGTCGGTATGGAGATGGATGACCATGACCTGATCCGGATGGCTGGCAAAGTGCGTGCGGGTGTAGGTTATGCCAGCTGATTGATAGGAGACCGTTGCGACAGCGGTTCCGAGGTCAAGGGATCGTTTGTAGCTGTCCGAAGCGTCGATGGAATGCTCAAACTCAAGATCGAGAAACGCGAGCATCTGATAGGTGCCGTAGGCCTCGTAGGTGTTCCATGTTGGATCCGGTTGCCAGACTCCTTTCTGTGTCTCGATGGTCAATGCCTGCGCTTCAGCATCCTTTCCCTGAGCAAAGAGCGACCGAATACGGGGGAGTGCCTCGGCAGCCGCAGGGTTTGCTGCGCCTGAATTGGGCCAACCCGACCACACACTATCCTCACACAGCGGAATGCGTTCTTTGAGAATTCCTCCCGACACCAGCATCCCCATACGTCCGTTTCCGAGTGGAAGCCCTTCTCCAATCGGGTCGTCTCCGGGTTCGCTGAACCAGATGGTCGATGCCGGTAAACCGTATGCTACATGTAACAGGACACCGATGGCGAAAGAACGGACGATGGTGAATTGCATGGTTGGGGAGCGGCGAATCGGGTGAAAGCGAGGTAATCGCCGATAGTGGAGCTATTTGGCGAACTC
>JAFGAQ010000206.1 GCA_016933595.1 Opitutales bacterium
CCGGGGGGAATGCACACTCGCACAATGCGGAGCCGCCATGGACTGCATCGCTCACGATATCGCCGCAGGCATCCTCAATCCGTTCGAACCCGACTGGAACAGAGTGTGGGACCGATGTGCCATGCTCACCCGAACCCACGCGGCGGGAATCGGCTGCAGAACCCTTGACACGCTCCACGTCGCCATTGCCCTTGAAAACGGCTTCCGGGAATTCCTCAGCCATGACACCCGCCAGAAAAGTCTGGCTGCGGCCGTCGGTCTGAAGGTCACCGACCCTATCGACGCCTGATCCCCAAATTTCGCGGATATCCACGGAACCAATACCACGCGTTCCTGATTGATCCTCCCATTGAGTTGAGGTTTTCTCCAAACCCATGCGTTTGGTTTTGCTAATTAAACATTGATATAGACTTTTAAATAGCATATTCAGCTAGTTAAAATTTTCTCATGGAAAAATTTCAATCAGGTCACTGGATCAAACGAACAGGTTATTCGAGTTTCGAGCCAGCCATCATCAACCGCCCATGGCGATTTGATGAACCCCGCATTATGGAGGCATTGAGTCGCGCTGACCGGCAGCTGGGCAGGCTTGATATGTTTTCGGAATACGTGCCCAATCTTGATCTTTTCGTGCGGATGCATGTCACCAAGGAGGCCGTCGAATCCAATTTGATCGAAGACACGCGAACTGAAATTGAGGAGGCTGTTATGCCTGAAGAGGAAATCGCTCAGGAGCGACGCGATGATTGGCGCGAGGTGACAAACTATATCCATGCGCTCAATGGGGCGATCTCGGAACTGGATTCGCTACCATTCTCAAATCGATTGCTTAAGGGCGCCCATGCGACATTGATGAACAACGTGCGGGGTGAGCACAAAACTCCTGGCGAATTCCGCCGCAGTCAGAATTGGATCGGAGGTTCCAACCCGGGAAATGCCCGTTTTGTTCCTCCAATTCACGAGAACGTTCCCGAATTGATGGGCGACCTTGAACTTTTCGCGCACAACTCCGACCTGCACATTCCTCCGCTGCTGAAAGCTGCAATCATGCATTATCAATTTGAGACAATCCACCCCTTTCTTGATGGCAACGGAAGGATTGGAAGACTCATGGTTCCCCTCTACCTCGTTGCCCAAGGAATCCTCAAGAAACCTGTTCTTTACCTCTCCGGTTATCTCGAACGCAACCGCGAAGAATACTATGAACGTTTGACCCGGGTGCGTAAAAAGAACGCAATGAACGATTGGCTCCATTTCTTCCTTGATGGTCTCGGTGAGACAGCGGCTGATGGCGTCCAGACTTTCAACAACATCCTGAAATTCAAAAGCCATTGGGAGAACGAAATCTCAGCCTGGAAACCTCACGGGACTTCAGGTCTCGCCCTCTTTCAGTTCCTGTTTACCCAGGTTTGGGTCAATGCTCAGCTTGTCATGAAAGCGACCCGCGTTTCGGCCCCAACGGCCTATAAGCTCATTGACCGCTTTGTTAGCAACGGTCTTCTTCGCGAGATAACGGGTGCCAAACGAGATCGTTTGTTCCTCTTTGACCCCTATCTTAATCTTTTCAAACATTCCTCCTGACGGCTTTTTGCAAAACTTGGGTTACGAAACGCTGGTTGAGTCGCCTGTTAATTAAATTATTCAACCTGAATTTAATTAATGGCGAATGTTAGTAAAATTCGGCTTGTTTGCGCTGCAGTATGCCTAATCCACACAGTTCCCATGGGCACCCCTGCAATCCCTCAAATCGGATCTTAGTGAGCCAGCGGATTTTTATGTAGGAAGCAGGCCAACCACGAACGATCCGAAAGCCCTTAGTGGAATGTAGCTCTCACCCACCCTTCGTGCTCTCGTGCTCTTTGTGGTGAAGATTCTTCTCTTCTAACAACGCTCGCCTTGCTCGCTTCGTGGTTGAGCCTCTTCTTCAATTCCAGTCCGAATTCCATCACTCTTTTCTGTTCCCATCCAAAGCCCAAGCAGCACCCTCCGGGGTTCGGCGCCATGAGAAATATTCGTCCAGAACCTTCAGCGAATCCTCGCTTGGCACAGGCCCTGGAAAAGCGGTATTCTTAAAGTGCATGGCCTGCGGCTTCTCGTTCGTGAACTCCGGCCAGGATGGAACTCCTGATCCATTCGGGTCACCTTGTTTCACAAAATTGGTCCAGTAGGTCGCGACCGTTTCAGATATCGCCCAATCACCATCAGAGAGGCGTTCATCTTTGCGATCCAGTGTCCCGAACACATAGGGAACATCGACTCCATGTGGCATGCCGTGGTCGGCTTCGGGTGATCCCTCCGGATGATCCGCATGCTGGTCAAAGTAATACAGAAAAACCCGGTTCTTTCCGGAACGCGCCTGCAGCCGGGCCCAGCTCCATGTGTGCCACCCGAAAGCAGCGTCACGCATCAAGTCACGGGCGGTTTTCGGCACGCTTTGCTCTCCTGCGGGATACGCGGCGATGAGCCGGTCCGCAAACGGACCATATCGCATCTTCACGTTGGCCACGTATTCTTCTGGAGTCTTTTCGCGGGCGAAACTGAGACCCTCATCCGAATTGTATCCGACCAGGATGTCGACAGGATTGTATTGTCCGGCCTCGTAAAGGCGGAACTGATCATCCGGGATAACCCAACCGTCGACGATCGGCCAGGAGGTCCCACTGCCCCAACCACCCGGGAGCTTTTCTGGAAGCAGACTCCGCAACTCTTGAATGGAAGCCACTCCTGCTTGTTTCAAATAGGCCACACCTGATTCCTCAGCCCATTCCAGCGTGCGCATGTTCTCTCCAGGGGAAGTGGTCTCACGCACCGGCCCGAAGGATCCGCCGCTTTGCGAAATCGCGCCACGGAATAGACCAGCAGCCTGGGGAGATGCACAGAGCATACTGACCGAAATTCCACCTGCGGATTCTCCAAAAATCGTCACTTTCGCGGGATCACCACCAAAGCCGGAAATGTTGTCTCGGACCCATTTCAGACCGGCGATCTGGTCAAGCAGGCCGTAGTTTCCGGAAACCTTGTGCGGAGATTCGGCACTGAGTTCGGGATGAGCGAGGAATCCAAGTGTGCCCACACGGTAGTTCAGCGTGACCAATACCACGCCCCGGCGCGCCAAATACTCCCCGTTGTGCACGGGAGTAGAAGTTGACCCGAAGGAAAACCCACCGCCGTAGATCCAGACCATCACCGGCAGACGTTCATCAGCCGATTTCGCCGGCGTCCAGACATTCAGATACAGGCAATCCTCGCTGACATTCCCTTTGCCATCGCCCTGATACGGATCGGGCGCAAATGCCACCGTCGGCTTCACCCCTTCCCATGGAGCAGGTGGAGCAGGCGGACACCAGCGCAGATCGCCCACTGGCGGCGCAGCAAAAGGAATCCCTCGATAGACCGTGAGGTCGTTTTCGACTACGCCTTGGACAAGACCATGGCGCGTCTCAACGGGAGGTGGAGCATCGGCCGCAAAGACAGAGGCGGACAATGCAACGAATAGTGGGATAATCATTGATTTCATGGGAGTGGATGATGGTCAGACTGACGCCATAGACTGGGAAGGAAACGTTCGTGGAGCAAATGACGCCATGTGGACCAATCATGGCCCATGCCCCCACCTGCGTAATACTCATGACGCACCCCGTGAGCATCGAAGGCCTTGATGAGCGCATCAACCCGTTCACCAAAGAAACCCTTGGCTTCGCGGGTGCCTTGACCTACGAACAGATAGTCCACTTTGGAATTAACCTCGGGATCATTGAGAAACCCACCGATCGTCTTTTCAGGTTCAGTATCGCCCGCACTGAGCACCCCGAAAGAACCGAACAAGTCGAGTGCGTTGAAGCCTACCATCATGGTGTGGCGACCGCCCATCGAAAGACCCGAGAGGGCACGGCCCCTGGGACTGCGAATGGTTGAATAGGCCGCATCAACCAGCGGGATAACATGCTCGCGCATTTCCCTGGCAAACAGGTCGAAGGTCAACTCAACGTGACGCGGATGATTGCGGTGTACGACCTGGTTATTGGGGATCGCGATAAGCATCGGAACCGCCCTGCCCTCGGCCAGCAGGTTGTCCATGATGAAATTGACCCGGCCATCGTACATCCAGTTGTGCGGCAGCTCACCGCTTCCCCCGACAAGGTATAGCACAGGATAAGTCCGGGCAGGATCGTATCCTGGTGGGGTGTAAACATACAGATCACGTTCCCCGCCAGTCACACCCGAGTGGTAGATATGGCGTGTGATGGTTCCATGCGGGACTTCACGCGCATCATACCACGCCGGCTCATCACCGTGCACCACCAGCTGACTGTAAGGAGGCATGCCAGTGAATGCAGCAATGGTATTGGAAGGGTCCACGGTCTGCACGCCATCGATCTGCACATGGTAAGCGTAGATATCGGGTCGAATGGACCCGAGCGTCAGCGTCCAGATGCCATCCTCGCCTTTCACGAACGGAAGGGTCTCGCCCCATTCG
>JAFGAQ010000207.1 GCA_016933595.1 Opitutales bacterium
AACATCGTCTTTGCGTCTCAGGAGGGCGACATCGGACTGGTTCCTGCAACCAAACTTCCAAGGAGAGCAAATCGATTCCCGGAAACTCTGGTTCTCGACCCCTACGCGCCCCAGAGCGGTTGGAATTCAATGGCCACTCCGTCCGATTTCGGCACCCTGCTCAATCCTCCTGAAGGATTCATCGCATCCGCAAACAACCGACCGCTATCCTCCGACATTCCTTTCGGATTCTTCTACGGCAATAACGACCGCATTTCCCGACTGAAAGATATCTTGAATACGGATCACAAGTGGACGCTCGAAGACACTATGTTGCTGCAGAAAGACACATTCTCGGCATCGTCGCTCGAGATGGCAAAAGGGTTTTGTTCCCTCATGGAACATGCCCTCCTCCAGCATCGCTTCGCTCCGTTATACTGGGAACTCAAAGGGTGGGACGGACGCTACGATAAAGATTCCAGAGGCCCTGTCGCTTATGAAGCGACGCTCGGGGCATTCAGGGAATCACTAGCCGAGCAAATCCCGGATTTCGATCAGACCGGAACCCGGGAACTGCTCAAAACAGTATCCACATTCGACACCAACAATCCGGAACAGGCCCGAAAGATCGAAGCGGCTTTCTTCGCCGCCTCGGAACGCTTCCAACCCAATCGGAAATGGGGCGATATTCACCGAGTTAAACTGCGCCATTACCTCGGGAGTATCCCTGTTTTTGGCCGGATGTTTGAATACGGGGACTATCCGGTGAGTGGATCAAATCAGACGCTCTTCAAAACCTCCCATGGACCGACATCGGATCGACATTCGACAAGCTATGGATCCCAGTCGCGCTTCATCGCGGACATGAGCGACCTCGACAACAATTTCTTCGTGCTGTTCGGCGGCCAGGATGGATGGATGGGAAGTGAAACCATGGTAGACCAATACACCATGTGGGAAAATGGAGACTATATCCGGATTCCGCTTCGTCCGGAAACCGTTAAAGCGTCCTTCCAATACCACACCATTCTCACTCCCGAGGCGCCCAAAGCAAGGACCGGGACCTAAGCCCAGTATCAACCAATGAGGCACGAGCGTCGCAGCCACCCTCCCCTTGGTTCATCCCGTGCGCCCCGTTTTCCGCCCCTTCCGCCTCCTGTCGAGCACCTCCGCCTTTCGGATTCGCGACACATCCCGTTTCTGGATCTTGGTGACCCTTCCGGGTTCCCCGTCATCTATCATCACGGTTGGCCCTCTTCCGCATGGCAGGCTGCGCTGGCCCACAATTGTGCTAAAGAACTCGGTATCCGCATCATCGCACCGGACCGCTCCAGGTTCAGACCACACCGCAACCCCGGCTCGGTTCCGGATATCGCGGACGACATCACCTCGCTCATTCAAGAACTCAACATCCCGAAATGCAGCCATCTCGGAGTGTCCGGTGGCGCCCCGTATGCACTGGCCACCATTTCCAAGACGTCCGACAAAACGCATCGCGGACTCCTCTGTTCAGGCATGGTGTACCCACATCCGGAATGCGTCCGCCTTCTATTTCGACCCTATCGAGCACTGACATCCATCCAGCAACACAGTCCACGTCTTCTCAAATGGACACTTCGTTTAGCATTCGGATGCCTGCGTTCGACACCGGAATCCGGGCTTATGAAACTTCTCCTGAGGGTTTTGTCCCGGCCAGATCGGGCCGCACTTCAGGATCCGGACACCCTTTCTACAGTCGAGCGAGCCATACG
Organism: Opitutales bacterium; assembly: GCA_016933595.1. GTDB lineage: Bacteria > Verrucomicrobiota > Verrucomicrobiia > Opitutales > JAFGAQ01 > JAFGAQ01. The sequence goes on from JAFGAQ010000207.1 coordinate 1,731, forward strand.
ACAAGCCATCTATCCAGATTCACGTGGGATCATTCTCGACGGAATACGACTCACAACACCGTGGAAGTGCCAGGCGCAGATCCGCCAGCTTCCCGTTTGGATAGCGCACGGGCAACTGGACCATGTGATTCCGGTTTCGGTTCCAATAACTGCCTACCCCGACGTCGATCCATCCCGGTTCAGGATCTATCCGGAAGAAGGTCACTACTCCCTCCCGATCCGCCACGTGAAGGACCTCTTGCAGACATTGATTCCTTGACCTTCCGTTTGCTTTGACAGCAAGATCACAATTGCCTTCCCACGCCTGGTCATTTGAGCAGAATCTCTTGGGGGAAATATCATCGCCGACCTCGCAATCGGATCCTATGAATACGCAGATTTCCCCATCCGGATGGATTATCACCGGGCTTTGTTCAGATTCCGACAACTCATGAGACTTCCGCCTTCATAAATATCGAGTAATGCTCTTGATCCCGCGGATTATCAGTGGTAACTTTGAAATTCGATTCACACTACTTCCTTGGGCGTCTGCTCACTCTCTTGACTGATAGCTTTGGCTATCAAT
>JAFGAQ010000208.1 GCA_016933595.1 Opitutales bacterium
GATGGGAGGAAAGTCTTCGGCCATGGAGGGCTACCGGATCATCTACGGTGGACGGAGCTTTTCCGAAGCAATAGCGGCGTATCGTCTATGTCTGTTTGGTAAAGGTGCTAAACCGAAGGGTGAACAGGACAAGGACCGTGGCGTAATCCCACTTGAGAAGCTGGATGCGGTGTTACGCAGCGGTGGAAAGGTGCAGGTGTCCGAGTTGCTGCGCCGGAGGGTTCGTTACTTCAGCGATGGGATGGCGATCGGATCCAAGCGTTTCCTGAAGGGTCTATACGATGAACACCGGGAGTGTTTTCCCGAGAGCCGAAAGGCCCGTTTTGCGTCCATGAAAGGCGCGGATTGGGGTGAATTGCAGGTCGTGCGTGACCTCAAGGTCAATCTCTTCGGATGATGAGATGGTTCAGAGAGAAGCGTATATCATATGGTATTCAGTAGCCATTCACTCCGTTGTTGAGGAGACAATAGTATCAAAGGGTTGATCGCACATTCATCCGTTCGGTTATTGCGTATTGGACCGGAAAGACCTACTATTACGTTACTCATGGGAGTTGTTCTAAACGAACATGACGATGAATATTCTGTTCGTGTTGCGTGTAAGAACGCGGATTGATTACCGCTTTTCAGGAACTTCGATAGGAATACAGTGAATCCGGGACGAGCCATGTCATGAGAGAATGCCCGAATCCGAAACCCCGGAACTATCTCCCCAATGAAGGAATGAAGCGATGGTGCAGTGAATGCATTGGATCTGTTCAAATCCCCGTCTAATGTCGCATGAAGACGTTCGAGGTGTTTTTTTGAATCAACCGTCGCGGGCTTGGCTGATAAGTTCGTCGAGGAGGACGAGGGGGGATTCTCTGCGAAGATCGCCGGAAACCTTCAAATGCATGTATCCACAGGGTTCAGCGAAGATGTGGAAGGTAATGCCGTCGAAATGGGCACCAACGGCGCTGTGGCAGCCCCCTCCAAGCGCGGCGAGAAAGCTCCTCTCGAGGGAGACTGCAAAGGCGGTTCCCTTGTGAAGTGATGGCTTTAGCCACTCGGCGTTGCCTTTTTTGGATTGGATCGCAATGGCTCCTTGTCCAACGGCTGGAACGATTTCCGTTACCGGCATCGGATGAAAGGTCAAGCCCTCCCATTGGGAGAATCCGAGACGGTTTAAGCCAGCACAGGCGAGAAAGGTGGCATCACTGGCGCCAGAGGCGATGCGTTTAAGGCGTGTTTCGATGTTACCCCGGATTTCGCCCCAGACGGCCGTGGGAAAAATGACTTTGCCCTGCATGCGGCGACGCGGACTGGAAGTCGCGATCTTGCTTGGTGCCTGGTTGCCGAGATCGGCTCTCGTAATCAGCATGTCACGCGGATCCTCGCGGGGAAGGTAACCGCAAATCTCGAGGTCGGGATGCATTTCGGTTGGCAGGTCTTTGGCGCTGTGCACGGCCAAATCCGCCGTTCCTTCCAGAAGTGCTTCTTCGATCTCCTTGGTGAACAAACCCTTGCCGCCTTGTTCCGCCAGAGACCAAGTGGTTTGGATGTCTCCGGTGGTGACAAGAGGAACCACTTCACAACGGATGTCGGGATGGGCGGATGCGATATGGGCTGCCAGCAGTTCGGTTTGCCGGATGGCCAGTGTGCTTTTGCGGGTCGCGAGTCGGAGAGAGGTCATCATAAAGAAAAGGTGCCCTTTCCAAGGATGGAAGGGGCACCTTTGTTCAAATCATGAACATGTTGGTTTGAATCAGGCGTAAGCGGCCTGGCTTCCCTTGATGTTGCGTTTTGGAACCCATGGCATGAGGCTGCGCAGACGCTGCCCGGTTGCTTCGATCGGGTGTGCTTCGCCTTCTTTGAGCATGCGATTGTAGTTTATGAGGCCATCGTCGTATTCCTTTGCCCATTCCTTGGCGAAGGTGCCGTCCTGAATCTCCTTGAGGATTTCCTTCATGGCTTTGCGGGACTCCTTGTTGATGACGCGGTTTCCGCGGGTGATGTCACCGAACTTGGCTGTTTCCGAAATCGAAAAACGCATCCCGGAAATGCCGGACTCAACCATAAGGTCAACGATGAGCTTGAGCTCATGGAGGCATTCGAAGTATGCCATTTCCGGCTGGTATCCGGCTTCGACCAGCGTTTCAAATCCGGCGGTTACGAGAGCGGAAGCGCCACCGCAGAGAACGGCCTGTTCCCCGAAGAGGTCGGTTTCGGTTTCCTCTTTGAAAGAGGTTTCAATGACGCCGGCCCGGGTTCCTCCGATGCCTTTTGCCCATGCCAATGCGATCTCACGGGCTTTTCCGTCCGCATTTTGGTGGATGGCGATGAGGGCGGGAACCCCTTTGCCTTCGACATACTGCGAGCGGACAACGTGTCCTGGTCCCTTAGGAGCGACCATGATCACATTGATGTTCGAAGCCGGAGTGATCCGCTTGTAGTGGATGCTCAATCCGTGCGTGAAGATGATGGTCTTGCCCGGGAGCAGGTTGGGAGCGATTTCCTTTTCATAAAGCGAGGACTGCTTCATGTCGGGAACCGCTATCATGATCACATCGGCCTTCTTGACGGCATCGGCAGTCGTGAAGACTTCGAAGCCATGCTCCTTCGCTACCGGGATTGAAGCACTGCCTTCATAGAGCCCGATAATGACCTTGCATCCGCTGTCCTTCAGGTTGAGTGCATGGGCATGCCCTTGCGAGCCATATCCGATGACGGCGAGAGTCTTGTCCTTAAAAAGACTGAGATCGGCGTCTTTGTCTGTATATACTTGTGCTGCCATAATGAAGAATGGGTAAGTGTCTGATTGGGTTTCGATGATTGATGAAGGAGTGTCCGGTCAACATGAGGGGAGCTCAGTCTCCGCGCTTCAGGGCGACGTTGCCTGTCCTTGCCATTTCAATGATGCCAAAAGGTTCAATAAGCTTGAGAAAGGCCATGATCTTATTGGCATTTCCGGTAACTTCAATGATCACGGTTTCCACAGCTACATCGATGATTTTGGCGCGGAAAATGTCGCAGATTTGGAGTATTTCCGAACGGGTTTCGGATCCCGCCTGAACGCGCATGAGGATCAATTCCCGGGAAACGGCATCGACGTCCTGGAAGTCTTCCACTTCGATTACATTGACCAGCTTGTTAAGCTGTTTCAGTGCCTGGTCGAGTGCTTCATCTCCGCCAAGGATGGTAGCGGTGATTCTTGAGAAGCCTTCACGATGGGTTGGTCCCACGTTAAGGGTATCGATATTGAACCCTCTGCCGCTGAAAAGGCTGGATACTCTGGCCAGCACCCCAAATTTGTTCTCAACAAGAACGGATATCGTGTGTTTGGCGATCATGGAAAGCGGGTGGTGATGGTCTTAAAGATTTACTCGGAATCACGCATCAACCGATGCGTCAACGCTAAAAACAAGGTGGCGCGATCGGGCGGGCGTTGCAGGTTGTGAAAACAAGGCAGGGTTCATCCCAGAATAAGGAGGATTCCGACCTGAAACAACCCGACAAGCGTGCCGAGCACAGCCCCGAGTTGTTCGATGGTTCTGAACTCCTTATGTGCCACCTTGAGGACAATTGCTTCGAGCTGGTCCAGGTCCAGCGCATTCATCCGGGCGCGAACGATCTCGCGTACCTGGATCCTCGATTCGATATCGAGGGCGATCCGGTCGACCATTCCCGGGAGCTCCTCCTTGACGCTGGCCAGCCCCATCTCCTTGACCATTTGGATGGTCTCATCGCTGACAAAGCTCCCCACAAACGGAATGGCGGCCAGCCTGGGCCTCAGGCGTTTTTCGATGAGGGAGCCAACGAAGTGTTCCATGTGTGGCTCAAGGTTAACGCCTTTGATGAGTTCACGTATGGTATGCTGTTGGAGTAGCTCCGATTCGATGATCTCGGCGGTCTTCTCTGCGAGGTCGGACTGGCGGCGGGGGATGAGTCCCTGCCATTTCATCCCGAGTAGGGTGACCGGCTTGCGGGGGCGGAACAGCATCCGGATTGCGAGCCAGTTGGTGATCCAACCAATCAGGCCGGTCACGATAGGAATCGATATGAGAACCAATGGATTCATTGCAGTGCATACCGGTTTGCGCATCTTGATGGATTTCCGCAAGCATGAATCGATGGAGGGTGCACGCCGGGCCAAACCCGCAGGCGAATGCGGAGAAGTCCATTGACGCGAGCCACAAGCTCATACAGTATCCATGGTATCTGTTTGCCGGATAGTGAATCCGGTTCGTTCCGGTTTGTTTGATATTCCTGCTACCTTACGATTCCTTCCATTCACCTGTGCGATTGAAGACCCAGCCAAGTATGAAAATCTACGCAGTATTGACAGGGGATATCATCGGCTCGTCACGGCTTGGCACGTCTGGACTGAGTGATGCCTTGACCCGGTTGCGCGAGCTTGTGGGAGAATTTGAGAAAGTGCATCCTTCCTCCATTCTGGGGCAACCGGAGGTGTTCCGTGGAGATAGTTGGCAGCTTTGCCTGCAACGGCCTTCACTTGTCTTGACAGCAGCTGTCTTTATTCGCGCCGGGTTGAAAGCCAGCGGGTACGATACCCGCATCGGAATCGGATGGGGATCGGTTGATCACTTGAATGAGGACCGCATCAGCGAGTCGGGTGGTCCTGCTTTCGTGTTGAGTGGATTGGCGCTGGACCGCATGGGAAAGGACCGTGTGATTGCGCTTTTTCCATCCGATGAGGGAGCCCGTTCTGGCATATCTTCTTCGGCTTTCGCGATTTTGGACGCCTCCCTGGCTCTGCTCGATGCCTTGATCAATGGATGGACGCAGCGGGAATCGGTGGCGGTTTATGGGGCGATGCGCAAGCTGTCGCAAGAGGAGATTGCAGCGCTTCCGCTTGCCCTCACCCGGCAAGGGCGGGCTCCTACCCGTCAGGCGATACAGGATGCGCTTCGGCGGGTTTCATGGGCGCGGCACTTGGGACCATTCTTGGAAACCGTGGAAACCACAATAGGCGGCAACTGGTTTTCATGTGAAGGGGAGATTGTCGCTGATAGCAAGTGTTAAAGCTTGCTATTGAATAATGCAAAATCTATAACTTGCAACTTTATCGCGATGCTGACGACCTTTATTCTCCTTTTGTCCGCCCACGTTTTCGGTGATTTCCTGCTCCAGACAAACGCAATGGTGCGAAACAAAGGAAAGGGATGGGTGCTGTTGTCCCATGCTGTTCTGCATGGGGCGTTGGCTTATGGACTGCTGCAACAATGGAGTGCATGGCCGATTCCCGTGGCGGTGGTTGTTATGCACAGCGCGATTGATTGGGTAAAAGGGCGATGCAGGCGATCCGCGAGGGCTTTTGTGTTGGACCAGGCATCCCATGTGGTGTCTTTGGCGGTGATTGCGGCCGTTGGTCTTTGGCTCGGATGGTGTGTGCCGTTCGAGGGTCAGGGATGGCAAGGGATTGTTGGATTTGCGGGATTTGTCGCTTCCGTTTCTGGCGTCGGTTTTTATGTCGGGGAGATCGCTGGAAAGCTTATGGAAGCGAATGGCGAGCTTGCGGATACTATCAAGTCGGGTCTCCGCGACGGAGGTAAGCAGATCGGGCGATTGGAGCGGGCGCTCATTTTCGCCTTCATTCTGGTGGGAGAGCCCACTGGCATCGGATTTCTGGTCGCCGCGAAATCGATCCTGCGCTTTGAAGACGCCAAGCAGCGTCCGGTGGCTGAATACGTCATCATCGGCACGTTGTGGAGCTTCGGGTTGGCCATGGCCTTGGCCTGGCTCACCCAGCAGGCGATTGGACTTGGCTAGGATCCAATCCGCCGATCAATGGCAACGGCCTGCCATGTGGCTCGTATGTTCAGGGGGTTCCGGTGGCGCTGAATTGAAGTGGGTTCGAGGATGGATTCGTTGCGTCGATTTGGATTTGAATGGTTTGTCCGCTCTGGACGCTTCGGTTCCCAACGGGAAGGATTGAGAGTGTCGGAACCTGTTCGAACGCGCCCGCATCGCTGGAGGCTCCCTGTGGTCGGGTTGTTCCCCGCTGGTCGATTGCCGGCGGGTTCTCGGAAGCGGGAACGAGATCGATTGCCGGACTGCCGATGACCAGTGCATGGGTCTGTGTAAGCCCACCGTTGTCAGCCAGAACAGGATTCAGGATGGATTCTAGCGGCGTGGGCTGCGTCCCATCGGAGGTAGCGACGATATCGGACGGAAGCGGATAGACGGGACCATCGAAGCATTGAATTGTGGTTTTTGGTGCGCTTCCCATTACATTATAGCCCAGGGAGCTGCACGCGGAAACTCCTAATGCCCGGATGTCATAACCAGGGTTTCCTGAGACAATGCAGCCTTTGAGGGTGAGCCATGCCTGAGCATATATGCCTGTTCCTTCGTTTGTGGATACTGTGCAGTTTATCAAGTGAGTGCCACTATTGTCATAGATCCCTCCAGCCAAGTATTGAGCAGTATTGCCGGAGATGGTAGAGTTTGTGAGGTTGGCCAATCCTAAGTAATTGTATAGGCCGCCTCCGGAAGCGATCCCGGTGGCCCGTCCTTGAGCGGCAAGGTTTCCAGAGATCGTGGACTGGAGCAAGGTCAAGGTGCCGTCATTGATATAGATGCCGCCTCCCTTGTCGGCAGAGTTGTCGGCAATGGTGGAATGGGTGACGTTGAGGTTTCCTTCAACCAGATAGGGA
>JAFGAQ010000022.1 GCA_016933595.1 Opitutales bacterium
CACCAGAATCGTGCGGTTCCCATTGTTCCAATCCAGGGCCAGCAAACCGCTCACCCCGGGCTCCAAAGATTCCACTTCGGCCCGCAATGCCTTATGCAGAGCGCCATCACCTCCGAGCACAACCTCGACCCACCATTTAAACAAATCACCGACCGCACTCTGGCCAGCCTCAATACCCTTGAATCCGGGAAGAATGGACCCATCCACAATCCCGCAGATTCCGGGAATGTCACATTTTACCGCATTCATGGAGGCCACCGTGCAATCGCAGGTGGAAGTGCCGATCGCCTTGACCAAAACCCCTTCCTTCACCCCGCTGCCAATTGCGCCATAATGCACATCAAATTGGCCGATCGCTATCGGGATGCCTTCACACAGGCCCAGCTTACCGGCCCATTCCGGACACAGTTGGCCAGCCGCGTGGTTCGCATCCCACGCCTTTTCGTAGAGATGATCCCTCAACTCTGCCAAGGCCGGATCCAGCATCGCCAAAAACTCCTTGTCCGGCAACCCTCCCCACTCATCCGAATAGAACGCCTTGTGCCCAGCCGCGCACACACCACGCCGGATCGCCGCAGGATCCGTGACACCCGCCAACACCGAGGGGATCCAATCCGCAATCTCCACCCACGATGCGGCAGCACGAAAAACATCCGGGGATTCGATCAGGCAATGCCATAGCTTGCTCCACCACCATTCGGACGAATACGTACCCCCGCACTTGGCAATATACTGCGGACGGTGAACCCTTGCCAGTTCGGTAATCCGGGCGGCCTCCTCGTGGGAAGTATGATCTTTCCACAGCCAGCACTCAGCCGCCGGGTTGCCGCGCCACCTCGGCTGCATGGCCAAAGCCCGGTTCAAAGGATCCACCGGCATCGGAGAGGATCCGGTCGTGTCTACGCCGATTCCGATCACGTCCTTCGGATCGAACCCGGATGGATGTGCTTTTGCCCGCTCCATCGCGGCTGACACACTCCGTTCGATGCCGATCAAATAGTCTCCGGGGTGCTGCCGCGCAAGGTGCGGATTCCGCCTGTCGAGAATCACACCCTGCTGACCGCTGGGATACACGCATTCACCCACGCCAAGCTCCTCACCGTCTTCACAACGAACCAGAAGTGCCCGCACGGAGTTTGTTCCAAAATCAAGACCAAGGGTAACAGCCATACCCCACGGATCCTGTCATCCGATTTCGCTTGCCCAAGCGTCCGATGGCTTTACAGTCAAGCCCATCATCCCCTAGCCGTATTCCGCTCCCCGCTATGCATCTCCCATCCATGGCCGACATCGCCCGCGAAGCCGGCGTATCGCGCAACGCCGTTTCGCTCGCCCTGCGCAACGATCCACAGATCGCGCCCGCCACCCGCGAACGCATCCATGCGATCGCCGATCGATTGGGCTACCAACGCAACCCCGCAGTCGGCACACTCATGTCACAGATGAGGCGGCGTTCGTCACAGGGAAGCCTCGGCACACTTGCGCTGATCAACGCCAATCACGATCGAAACGCGATTCAGGACCATCCGACCATTCCCGACTATTTCAATGGATGCCGCTCACGCGCCCTGTCACTCGGATACTCGGTGGACACCTTTTGGCTTCACGAGCCCGGCATGTCGGGAAACCGGTGGAAGGACATCCTGCTGACCCGCGGAATTCGGGGCATCCTTCTCATCGGAATGATGAAACAAAACCGCATCCCGGAGTCCCTTGTCCCATCCATTGAAGCCCTTCCTTGCGTGGTAACCGGGGTGCGCACCCGCCGTCCGGCGATGTCCTTTGCTTGCGTGGACCACCATATCCTCACGCTTCGGGCGTTCGAGAAAGCCATTGATCTAGGCTACCGCCGCCCGGGACTGGTCCTGGATCAGGAAATCGACGATCTCGTGGAACACCGTTTCAGCGCAGGCTATGCCTCAGGTCAACTCCTGCTTCCGCCTCAGGATCGGATCCCTCCCTTCTTCGATGTTCAAGCTTCCCGGGTGGATCCCGGCATCTTCCGGCGCTGGTTCGATGCCCACCGCCCAGATGTGATATTCACCCTCTACAATATCGTCAGAACATGGATTCAGGATCTCGGAATGCGGGTCCCTGAAGACGTCGGTTTGATCCAGCTGGAATGGCGCAGCAACCGGCCCGAATGGGCGGGCATGCGACAACACAATGACCTGTGCGGCAGCGTCGCGGTGGACATGCTCCTTCGCATGATTCACAACGGCGAGTGTGGGATCCCTCCTTTTCCGATCGCCACCCTGATCGGCCCGACATGGGTCGACGGATCTACCGTCCGCTATCCGGGTTAGACCCGCGACAGAGTGCCCCTGTCTTGCGGCATTGCCGCCCAAGAGATTGCATCATGACCCCCTCCCGTTCAAACAGTCAACGATCTGCATCCCAGAATCCTCCATCTGTCGGAAAACGCCGCCACAGACTCCGTCCCTGGTTCCTTTCCGGCATGACGCTTTGCCTCTTGTTTGCGATCGTCTGGACCCACCCCGCCTGGCTATTTCCGCACCGGGTGGAAATTTCGGGTATTCACCTCTACTCCGATCGCCCCTTCTCAGAAGCCGATGCCCAAGCCCTGATCGCGGACACCATCGCCAGAATGGAAACCATCCACGGATGGGAACCCTGCGAGGGGCTGAGTGCTTTCATCTGTAACTCCACCTGGCGCCGCCGCCTTTTCTTCCTCCCCAGTCCAAAAGCCGGCGGACTCGCCTTCTACCTTTTGCCTCACTGCTTTTTCAGCGGCGGAGATATCGCTGCGAACAGACTCATACGATACGACGGACAAGCGCTCACGGACGAACGCACCCTATCCTATTTCCTCGCACACGAGTTTACCCACATCCACCACGAAGGCCTGGTGGGATGCTGGCGCATCCATCGCACCCCGGACTGGATCAAGGAAGGCTACGC
>JAFGAQ010000209.1 GCA_016933595.1 Opitutales bacterium
AGTGAGCATTGGCCAGTCGTCGGTTCGGAAAGGTGAAGCTGGAAGGCGTTGATCGTTCATGAGGTTTGCATGGATCGGATTGTCCGACCAGGCATAGCGAACCGCCACCGGGTTTGGAACCTCGTCCGCGCGCACGAGAATGCAATCCACTCCCATGATGCGGGCTTCCGCCTTATGGAACACGCGGTCCTCGCCCGCGATCGTGAACTCACGCAGGGGATTGCCATGGAATGCCTTCAGCCCCCTGCCCACGTTGTCGAAACGGATTTCGATGCCATCTCCGGTCACGGCGTGGGAGCGGACGACCGGACCACCCTCCAAATCCAGAACACCGTAGATGTCGGCCAATGCCCAACGGGCGAGCCTACGGCCCACATCGTGCTTATTGCGGGGATGGATGTCGTCGAGTTCTCCGAGATCAATCGCCACCGCCAGACCAACCTTGGGCGTTTTCTGGCTGAAACGGAGCTGGCTGTCGCGCACGCGTGACCAACCGGTATCGACAGGCTCTCTGGACAGTTTCATGTAGTTGGCCAGTTGCACGATGCCGAGCGGCAGCTCCTGCTGCCCCCAGCGCGATTCCCAATCCTCAAGCATGATGCCGAGGCGCAATTCATACAGATCCGGATCCCAACCAACGTCCGACTCGCCCTGATACCAGATACTTCCCTTGATGGTGTATGGACTGACCGGAGCGAGCATGCTGTTCGCGAGGATGCCCGGACGGTTTGGGCTGGCAGGGCCTTCCGGCTCCTCCGGCCCATTGACATTCCACGGCCCTACCGCCGGTGGACGTTCGTCTTCCACACTGAAACGCCACTCGCCTGCAAGCGGCAGCTTCGCTCCATCGGGATTCACCAGGACCATGGAGTCCGAACCTCCTGTGAACCCGCCACCGCCCGCCTCGTCGAACAGCCGCACCGCAATCACAACCGAGCCATCCTTGGTCAGTTTGGTGGGGACCGTATAAACACGTGGAATTGAATACGGCTTGTCTTCACTTCGCATGTGGGAACCCACTTCCTGTCCATCCACAAAAGTCATGTCGAGGTCATCAATCGGCCCGAGCTCGAGCGACAGCTCCTTGTTTTTGAAATCCTGGGGTAACGCCACCTTCAAGCGGTACCAGATCGCCCCGTCGATATTCCCGATGTGATTTTCGATCATGTTCGGGAGCTCCACACGGTCCCATCCGGAATCATCAAACTTCTCCTTGTGGAATCGGGAAGCCTCCTTGCTGATCCCATTGTCCACATTGATGACCAGGATATCGTGCTCCTCGGCATACGCTTTCATTTCCTTCTCCCACTCCGCGTGTACCTCCTCGAAATTCTCCAACTGAGCATTCCATTTCCGAACCCGTTCGGCCGTATGTGGATTGGCAAGCAAAGTCTCCTCGCGGACCCATGCCGCGATCGGGGTGCCGCCCCAACTGCTGTCGATCAAGCCGATTGGAATATCCAAAACCTGCTGGATATCCTTCCCGAAAAAATACCCGATCGCGCTGAAAGCAGCGGCGGATTCCCCATCGCAAACCGCCCATTTGTCCCCGCTCGAAAACCGTGGCTCCTGAACCGTCACCCGGTTCACCTGGAACAAGCGGATTGCGGTATTGCCATTGCCCGCGATTTCGATGTCACCATCGGCGGCATCACGCAAGGTCCACGCCATATTCGACTGACCGGAGCAAAGCCACACATCCCCCACGAGCACATCCTCAAAGCGCAACTCGGTCGATCCAGACGACACTTCCAATACCCGGCCTTCCTGAGATGCATCCATGGGCTGAAGTTGCAGTAACCACTCACCCTTGGAATCGACAACTCCGCTGACCTCCTGACCGGCAAACACGGCCTTCACCTCGGCGCCAGCGTCCCCACGACCCCAAAGATTAACCGGGGCCTCCCGCTGAAGAACCATGTGGTCCGAAAACACACTCGGCATCTCGAGTCCGACTGCGGCGGTGCACACAAACAGACTCAGCAAAAAACACACTATACGGTTACGCTTCATATTCCGGGATAATTGGATTAAGTCGGAGTGGGATCCTCTGGACGGCGGAAATATCACCATCCGGGGCATTCGAAACCCTGCTACATTCAACCGGATACGACAAGCATCGGGTTCGGTCAATAGTACTTTTATTTGGCCGTGCGTTCAGGACCTCCAAAATGAATGATTCGGGCTGTCGTTGGGGACAGCGCCCGAGGATCGCTTCGACTATTGCCCCGTAGACTCAGGTTGATCCGGCAGGAGCACCGCCCGCAGCACAATAGGAGCCCTGAAACCCGTGACAAACAAGACGTATCCGGATACCATATTGAAGAGTCCGAGCGCGAAATCCTTTAGGGAACCATCGACCACAACCCGGAAGTCCAGCAAAACCCACTGATGCAGAAACACCCTCCAGAGCACCACGATGGCGATGGCATGGATCACAGCCAGCAACGGACCGTTACGCCCCTTCAGGAGCAGACTCCAGGCCATCCCGGGTATCACAAAAACCCAAAACAAGACAATAAACAGGAAACCAACTGCCAGAAAAGTCCCGGCAACCAAGGCCTTGAAGGTGGTGTTCAAAAAGGGTGCCATCGGGGTCCGGACACCGATCAAAGGCGGATACGGCCCGACGCCAGCCCGTCGAGGAAGTCCGCATAGGTCCGGCGGATCCCTTCTTGCAGCGAAATCCGGGGTTCCCATCCCATGCTTCGCATGAGCGAAATATCCATGAGTTTACGGAGCATTCCATCGGGCTTGGTCGGGTCGAAGGTCAACTCACCCTGAAAACCGATCCCGGCCTGCATGGTTTGGGCCAACTCAAGAATGCTGACATCGCTGCCGGCACCCACATTCACCCAGTGCGGCGGATTGTCGTGCCCCAGAAGAAGGGCAACCGCATCCGCCAGATCATCGACATGGAGGAACTCACGCATGGGACGTCCCGAACCCCACAGAACCATCCGGGAATCCCCCCGGACCTTGGCCTCGTGAAAGCGCCGGATCAGAGCAGGGAACACGTGGGAGTTCTCGAGGTGATAATTATCACCGGGACCGTAGAGGTTGCACGGCATGGCAGAATGATAGCACACCCCATACTGCTTGCGGTAGTATTCGCAAAGTTTCAACCCGGCAATCTTCGCGATCGCATAGGG
>JAFGAQ010000210.1 GCA_016933595.1 Opitutales bacterium
GCCTTGTTATAGAGCAGACCGCTCTGGGAAGCGAAGGATGGATTCTCTGCATCGACCAGAATGGCCGTCAGGTTGGATGCCCCCCTGAAAGCACCTTCCTCGATCGAGGTCACCCCGCTGCCGATGGTAACACTTCCGCTGAATATGGTCTTGAATTGGAAAGCACTGGCGGCAATCGACACGACAGTCTTCCCATTTATCGTGTTTGGAATCACCAGATTATCCGCAGGCATGGAATATCCCAGAAGCTTAACACCCGATCCGTCATCCTCGACGAGCCAGTTCGGATCGACGGCCGGATTCCACTGCGCAAGCGGAACCGCCTGCGAGACCCATTCCGCTCCATCAAAGCCGGTTGCTCCTGCTTCATAGTAAACCGTGAATCCACTCCGGGCATCCGAAAACACGTCTCCTCCCAAAGCCGGAGCATTCCCCATGAAACGCACCCACCCTAGATTGGAACAGGATTCGAATGCGTAGTGGCCGAGAGATAGAACCCCGGTTCCAACGGTCACCGATCCAAAACTGGAACCGGAGAAAGCATTCTCTCCAATCGTCGTGACGCTATCCGGAATCGTCAGCTCATGGACACCACTCCAGCATCCAAACGCATAGTCTCCGATCTCGAGCAGGGTCGATGGTAAGCTGAAACCGGTGAATCCTTCACATCCATAGAAAACGGAACCTCCAATCGTTTTGATCCCCTCGGGAATGACCGCAATGCCAGTGCGGCCTTCCGGATACAGGAGCAGAGCCTCCCCCGCCTGATCCAAAACCAGGCCATTCACCGATTTTGCATTCGGATGGCCGGGCGCCACCTCAAAGCTTGTAAGTGACGAGCATCCGGTAAATGAATTCCCATAGAACTCCGTTAGAGTCGATGGAAGCCGGACCTCTGTAAGGCCGCTACACCCGTAAAAGGCATAACCCTCAAGGATCTGCAGTCCTTCCGGCAGTCTCACCGCAGCCAGATTCACGCAGTTCCGGAATGCGCTTTGTTCAATCCGCTTGACCGAAGGAGGAATGTCCACAGAGCTGAAAGTCGGAGCGGTGCTGGCATCCCACGAGCCGAGAGAAGTCTGTGCAATCATCTCGACCGCCTTCCCTCCAATGATCCCCGGGATCACGAGATGTTCCGCCGATCCGCTGTAGCCCGTGATTCCCCAAAGCCCGGCCCAGGTTGTTTCACAGACGAAATCGCTCTCCGGTGCCCAACGCAACATGGGGTAACCGTTCCACAGCGGAGTGGTGAACCCGGTCGCATCGGCTGCGCAATACAGAGTGAATCCGGCTGCGGTTCCGGTAAAGACGTCGGTGCCAAAAGTCGAGGGTGCATTACCGAGAAAAACTATCGACTCCAACCCGACGCAGCCGTTGAAAGCGTAGGTGCCCACATAAGACACTTCTGCAGGAACATCAACGCTTCCACGCAACCCGGTGCAATTGAAAAAGGAGTGTCCTCCTATTGTATTCAATGATTCCGGGAGCGTCAGCGTCCCGTTTAACCCACTGCAACCACTAAATGCACCCCACCCTATCGTCGTCACTCCATCTGGAATAACTAAGCTTCCAGTGATCTCGACGCGGTTGAGAAATGCAGAACCATTGATTGCCGTCACCGGAAGTCCATTGATCTCAGATGGGATAGAAATCTCACCCCCTGTGCCGAGGTACCCCAAAATAGTGACCGAGGTCCCATTATCCACCCGGTAGGTGTAGTCGCCCCACTCATCGGCATGTGCCCCCGCTGCAAAGAGCAGAAGGCTGATAATACTCAGTAAGACACTCCTTTTCCGGAGCAGAAGGAAGGCGTTTATTGGCATAGGTGGGTGTTCTGTGATTTACGGGTAAAGCGCGAAAACTTCCCAGCGAAACCACAAAAAAATGTCAAACTTTTGAGACTCTGTTCAAACGTTATAAGTGGTAAGTCTTTTTACATTCAGTTATATTTATCCAAGTGTTTGTAAAAACCGACACATTCGGTTCCATAGTTTCCTTATTTCAAGGGTGATACAGGCTGCATTGATTCCACTTCATGTGCCGGAAATACTTGTCCAACTCCCGCTATCGAAAACAACCAACATGCTGCCGAGGCCGCAGGCCAAAGCCCATCCAGC
>JAFGAQ010000211.1 GCA_016933595.1 Opitutales bacterium
ATTACGCGAAAAAGGGGAATAGCATAGCTGAGCAGCCGCCTCGTGCAAGCTCAAATATTGAGCCCCATGGCAAAGATATGTAAGATTTCGTTAGCCACGGAATTCCAAGGATACGGAACCACACGGCATGTGCTGAATATCGTCCGGAATAGCAGATCAGAGGACCACTTTGTTCAGCGGGTACTCGACGATCCCCTGTGCCCCATTTTCCTTGAGGAGCGGAATCAGATCACGGATCACCTTTTCGCCCACAACAGCTTCCACGGCAACCCAATCGCCATTCGCCAAGGGGGAAATCGTTGGATTCTTCAAAGCCGGCAAAGCAGCAAGAACCTTATCCAATCCTGAACGGTTGACGTTCAGTTTTATGCCCACCTTATCCTCGCCTTCGAGAGCGGCACGCAACAGCAGCGCCAGATTCTCGATCTTGCGGCGCTTGGCCGGGTTTTCCCAGCTAGCCTTGTTGGCGATAAAGCGCGTGTGGGTCGTGAACATCGTCTCAAGGATACGCAGCTTGTTCGCACGCAGCGAGTTACCGGTCTCGGTGATATCTACAATCGCGTCCACCAGCTCGGGAACCTTGACCTCCGTCGCACCCCAGGAGAATTCCACATCCGCCTTTACCCCGCGCTCTTCAAGAAAGCGACGGGTCGATTGCACCAACTCAGTCGCAATGGTCTTGCCCTCAAGATCCTGAATGGTGCGGATCTGAGAATCCTCCGGAACCGCGATCACCCAGCGGGATTCAACGGCGGAAGCTTTGCTGTAGACCAACCCGCAGACATCCACCACATCGGAGTTGTTCTCGCGAATCCAGTCCTGACCGGTCAACCCACAGTCGAAGAAGCCCTTCTCGACGTAGCGGCTGATTTCCTGCGCCCGGATAAAACGACCATCGAGCTCAGGATCATCAATCGAAGGACGATAGGATCGCGAGCTCTTGGTGATACGGTATCCCGCCCGCTCAAACAGGCGAATCGTTGCTTCCTCCAGGCTTCCTTTCGGAAATCCGATTTTCAACAAAGGCTTTTCGTCACTCATACGCACACACAGCCGAATAGGGCTTCCGACAAAAAAACAAGCACTTTTTATGGTCTTCTGAAAAGAATTCTTCTGGTTTATCGAAAATTGTTGTTAAACTTACTGCAATTATTCCGATTACTTTTTACATCCATGACCGCTTCATCCAAACCCCTTATCCTCATAGTCGAAGACGACAAGGCCCTGGCAACCCTCACCGCCGAACACCTTGAATTGGCCGGCATGAAGACCCAGGTGTTTTTCCGGGCGTCAAATCTCAAGCGCTTTATTGAGACAAACTTCGCCAATCTCATGCTGCTGGACGTGAATCTTCCGGATGGGAGTGGATTCACCCTCCTCGAGGAACTACGCAAAAGCGGTGTGGATATCCCCGTGATCTTCTTCACCGGCAATGACTCCGAAATCCAGAAAGTCAGGGGATTGGAATCCGGTGCGGATGACTACATCACGAAACCTTTTTCATTTGCCGAGCTCGTGGCCCGCATCAACGCCGTATTGAGGCGTGCGGAAACCGCCCATGACAACAAGGTGACGCCAACCTCCAAGCTCAGCGAGGAGCCTTTCCAGTTTTGTGGGGCCACCATCAACACCCAGCGGCTCGAGATCACCTTCCCGGACGGAGTGACCGAAGCATTGGGGCGCAAGGAATTTGGAATCATGGCGTATCTATATGCCAACCAGGGAACGATCCTTACCCGGAAAAACCTCATTCATGCGGTTTGGGGGATTCATGCCGACGTAAAGAGCCGCTCGCTCGACCAATACATCGTCAAGATCCGTGATGCTTTCGCCAAGCGTGGAATCACCTTGAATTCATTCCGGACCATTCAC
>JAFGAQ010000212.1 GCA_016933595.1 Opitutales bacterium
AACACTAGCGTGCGCTCCTTTCCAAAACCGCCCGCCACCTCAAGCTTCGGCATCGCACGATCCATTCACCCGAGTTTTATTTAGATCCATGGCTCACCATATTCCAAGAGTAGCCCTTGTTTTTCAGACCAAACTGGAAGAAAATATCAAGGTTCTTAACGCGATATCGAAATATAACCGAAACCATGAGCAATGGTCGGCATATGTGGACGACGAAGCCGTATCGGCGAAAAACCCGGCATGGCTGCTGCGGCAGTCATGGGACGGCATCATCAGCAAATGCGATGCCCCTGCCCTCTTCGAGCAAGCCCTCAAAAAGGGTATTCCTTGCCTGGATTTGAGCGACTCCCCGCGTTTGACGCCGGGGGTTCCGAAAATCCGGCCCGACAACCACGCGGTGGGGCGTGCCGGAGCGACGCACCTCATCGAAAAGGGAATCAAGACCCTCGCATACTGTGGCTTCTCAAACGAAGAATGGTCGATCGAACGACGCCAAGGATTCATCAGTGCCCTTATTCCCGGCTGCCCGGATCCGTTTATCATCGAATCGGAGTATCCGGATCACAGCGACCCGGATTGGGATATGAAAGAAACCCGGTTCATCCAATTGATGCTGAAGAAGCTGCCCAAGCCGATTGGGATCATGGCATGCAACGACCTTCGGGGAATCCAGATCATCGCCGCCTGCAGGGAGGCCAAAATCCAGGTACCCGAGGAAGTGGCTGTGGTCGGCGCCAATAACGAGTCAATCCGCTGCGAACTCACAAATCCGCAGTTGAGCAGTATTCCGATTAATGCGGAGTTCTACGGCCAGAAAGCGGCCCAAATGATCTCCTCCATGATCAAGCACAAAGGTCCGGTGGAGAATCTGGTATTGGTGGACCCGCTTGAAGTGGAAGCACGGCGCTCAACCGACGTCTTCTCTATAGACGACCGAGCCGTTATCGATGCGCTCCGCCTGGTCCGGGACAATGCATGCAAAGGCATTACCGTCGAAGAACTGTGCACCCGCGTGCATGCATCCCGCAGCCTGCTCGAACGCAAATTCCGCAAGTTCCTCGGGCGTTCGCCTCAGGCGGAAATCCGCAATGAACAAATCAAACGGGTCAAACAGCTCCTCGTCGAAACAGATTACACCCTCTCCCGGATCGCCGAACTCTGCGGATTCGCCTATGTGGAATACCTCTGTCTTCTGTTCAAAAAGACCACGCGGATGACGCCGAAACAATACCGTCAGCGCTTCCAGATGATCCACTGACCGGTTCATGCATTCCCAGACTTACCCACTGATCTGAATTTCCATTGTATAGCACAACCACAACACAATCCCTATAATATGAGTAACACTAAACCGACTATCATCGGAAAACCGCTGCCCGGCATGCCTTGGGAAGAAAGGCCTGCCGACTGTCAGGACGTCGTTTGGCGTTTCAGCGGCAATCCGGTCATCGACTGGAACCCGACCCCCCAGACATCAAGGGTATACAATAGTGCCCCCGTTCCCTTCGGGAATGGATTCGCCGGGGTATTCCGGGCCGACCACAAAAACGGGCGCGCTCACCTTCACTTTGGGACGAGTAAGGACGGCATTCATTTCGAAATCGAAGATAATCGGATCGAATGGGTCGATGAAAGCGGCAACCCCGCCACCCCTAGCTATGCCTATGATCCGCGCGTGGTGAACATCGAAGGCACCTACTACATTACCTGGTGCGACGACTTTCCGGGCGCCTCTATCGGCATGGGCAGGACCAAGGACTTCAAAACCTTCATCCGCATGGAAAACCCGTGCATGCCGTTCAACCGCAACGGTGTGCTCTTCCCCCGCAAGGTGAATGGCGAGTATCTCCTGATGAGCCGTCCCAGTGACAGCGGACACACTCCCTTTGGCGACATCATCCTCAGCCACAGCAAAGACATGACCTACTGGGGCAAACACCGCCTGCTCATGAGAAAAGGTGGGAGCGGCTGGTGGCAAGGCACCAAAATCGGAGCCGGTCCAATACCCATTGAGACCAGCGAAGGATGGCTGCTCATCTACCACGGCGTATCCGGAACCTGCAACGGTTTCGTATACAGCATGGGCGCCGCGATCCTGGATCTGGAGAATCCGGCCAAGGTATTGTATCGCACCCGCGACTACATCCTCACTCCGGAGAAACCGTACGAAACCACGGGTTTTGTTCCGAATGTTGCCTTCCCGTGCGCGACGCTCCATGATGCGGCTACCGGACGGATCGCCATTTATTACGGAGCAGCCGACACCTACACTGCCCTTGCTTTCACTCAGCTCGACCTCCTGATCGACACGATCAAGAACAACTCTGAAGTCTGATTGAATACCCTACAAAGCTTCCCTCCACTGTTCTCGCAGGCAGATGGAGGGAAGCTTTTTTGTAATCATCACATAAGGCATTAAGACAGTTTTGTGTAGTGTGGTGATTCAAACATGGAGTTCGCTCTTATTGAAAGAGTTCCATTCTTGCCAATAACCGGTACATAAACATCGTTGAGCATTCCAATGCCGCCATGTCCGCCCATCGTCCATCATCCGCATTACCCACCGACAACCGCTTCCTCCCGATGTCGCAAGCGGAGATGCGTGCCCGTGGATGGGATCAACTCGATGCACTCATCATCACGGG
>JAFGAQ010000023.1 GCA_016933595.1 Opitutales bacterium
CTGTTCATCTTCCTTTGGGGTCTTCAGGTCTTGCGTGTCCTCCATAGCTCGAAGAGTGACGGAGGAAGGAAGCAAAGGACACTGATGGTAAGATTTCCCGGGATACTTCCTATCCATTTTCATCATTCCTATGAGTGGTTCACTCCAATTTCTCACCCATTGTGAGCTTAGCGCTGAAATCCTTCATCAGGCTATCGCCCGACTACGCCGGACACGTAGTGAGAGGATATTGTGTCCTCTTCAAAGCAAACGTCCCATTCAGATGCATAATTTGCTTTATCAAATACAAATTATGCAGGCGCATGCCGAACATTCTTGGATCCATTTCATCAACAGTGAATTCGCAAGCTGTTGATCGGAAGAGTCATAAGTGATTCGCAAATGGAATGGCATGGATACTGCGAATAAACAGGCCGTTAACCAAATAGTCATCATGAACCTGTTCAAAAAAATCCATATTCAAATCCGTTCCGGTATTGAGGATCTCCTCAATAGCGTTGAAAACCATGAAGCGGTCACGGAGGCCGCCATACGCGAGTATCAGGAATATTATGCGAAAGCCCGGGTGAAACTGGACCGGATAAAGGCGAGGGAGGCCGGCCTACGCGAAAAAGCGGAAAAGGCGAGAAAGGACGAGGGCCTGTGGAAAAGCCGGGCCACCTCAATCGCCGGGCAGGACCGCACGAAGGCATTGGCGTGCATGAAACGAGCCAAAGAGGCGGAGACGCAGGCACAAATCCTGGAGACCGATCTCGAAAACATGCGGCAGACGGTATCGGAGGTGGAGCAAACGGTCGATGCCATGCGATGCCGCATCGAGGAGATCAAGCGCAAGCGCGATCAGTTGTCCGTGAGGGACTACCGGACCCGCACCCTGGTCGCGGCGTCGAACACCGGCCGGGAGGATCCCGAGCTCGGCGCGATCTTTGAGCGCTGGGAGGAAAGGATCCTCACCCGTGAGGTCATCTCGGAGCGGGAGCAAACCAGCGGCGATACATTGGCCCGGGAACTTGACCAGAAGGAAAACGAGGCAGCACTCGAGGCCGAGCTGGATGCGTTGATCGCATCCGGCGGAGAGGAGAAGGCATCATGAACCCGCGCATTGAAACCATACCGCCCGAAGCGGAGGAGTGGCAGAACGGGATCGAATCCGAAGACTCCCCACGGGTATTCAGGAAGGCGCTGCGGCTAATGCGCGCACTCGGCGTGGTGGTGTTGGTGATCGCGGCATTTCTGTACGTCATGCGGGACGCAGCGGATGCGGGCTTACTCAGGGGATACTATACGTTCCTTGGATTCACGACACTGGTTGCTCTCGGCGGCTGGATCGCCGCGCGCAAATGGAAGGACAGCGCGGGCGGGCGGGCGCTTCTCGGAATGGGAGCGGCCCTGCTTCCAGTCCACATGGCGCAACACGGAGGCTTCCTCATCGGGAACATCCGGGGGGATGTGTCCAATCCGTGGTACACGAGCGGAGGGGAACTCACCCTCCTGATGGCGCTCAGTGCGCCCATCCTGCTGATCACGACATGGCTCGGGTATTCCGCCTGGCTGCGAAAACAAGCCCGGATACTCGTGCCGCTCTACCTTCTGACGAACATGGCGCTGTTGATTCCTGTTCGCGAAGGACCTTCGGTCGTATGGGTGGGCATGGGAATGGCTATCCCCTGTTTCATCATTCTGGGCTGGCTGAGGGCGCGCAGCGAAGTGATGGCCAGTGCAGAGGGGGTCATCGCACGGGTTGCATTCGGATCGTCGTTTGCGCTCTTGATCGGCAGGTGCGTCACGAACGGAAGCCCCACGCTCAGTCTGGTAGCTTTTGCCCTGGGACTGGTTGGGATCACTCTCTTCTATCCGGTTACCCGCGAACTGCGTAGCCCGCTGTTGCGCAACTGGATGCGTGGCGGCAGCATCACGCTGATGAGCCTCGGCTGGTTTGTTTGGATGTGGGAACAGCTCTGGGTTCATAACCGCTTCATTCTTCCCATTGATGCGGACGGCCTGTCGCTGGTGCTGTGTATTCCCCCAATCCTCGCGGCAAGTGCGATGCTACTCTTCAGCAACCCATCGGAAACCAGAGTTCTGCGCCGTATCCTCGGATGGATCGGAGTGGCGGTGATTGCCCTTGGGATGCTCCATGCGCTCTGCCTGTTTCAGGCGGGGATGAGCCTCGCCGTGGGAGCACTTGCCCTGATGGGGGCGTTTTTAACGTCCGAGAAATGGATGCTGCGGGTCGGAGTGGCGACGGCAGCCATTGGAATTGTGTCTTTCACCATCCTTGGATTCGAACAGGTGGAAGGGGTGAGTTGGATGGTATTGGCGGCTGCCGGACTCATGCTGGTAATGGGTGTAAGCTATCTGGAAAACCGGGGCACCACCATCATGCGGTGGATCCGCGCCAGAATGGAATACTACCGCGACTGGCAGTAGTTGCGATCAGGGCAGTCAATTATGGGTATCACCCCAGAGGGTAGGCGGTCCAACAAGGGCTCCTGCCCTCTTTCCTGTTGCACCCTAAAGCGGAGAACCCCCGACGCAACTCACTCAGATGTAGTCGAGCAGCGAAACCTGCAGGATCCGGCTCGAACTCGACAGGGCGGCTTCGTAGCCCAACTGGGCCTGATTGAGCCGCACGGCGACCTCAGCCAAGTCGATTCCGACTTCTCCGGCGATTGAGCCATCCAACTGATTGAACAAAGCGGTATCGGCCTTCTTAGCGGTCTCCAGCCGGAGTTGTTTGAGTGCCAGATCGGTAGTGGCCACCACCAGCCGGTCATCACTTGCCTCGATATCAGCAACTGCCGCCTTTACCGCCACATCATCATATGTCGGACCTCCGAATGCGTTGCGCAAATCGAGAATGTGCTGGATGTAGTCCTGTATGTCCTCGTTGAATTGTGGACTCAGGCGTGGCGCGATCTTGGTGTTGCTTCCCACATAATACTCCGCCTCCTCAAAATTCGGATCGGATGGGTCCGTTGGACTCCCCTCATACGCTACAAAATCGTCCGACAAATCAGCGGGCGTTCCGTTATCGTCGATCCGGTAAGGATCCTGGGCAAAATCGGTTCCTGCAAAAAGGAAATTGTCCTCTGACTTCGCATTGGCGAGATCGAGGGCCTGATTCACCAGATCATTCAGGCGACCCCATGCCGACTCGCGCTCAGTGGCGCTGGCCTGAGCATCGGTGGACTCCCCGATTGCGATTGCGAGGTCGCCCAACGCCCGCATCTCGGAGAGCTTCAATTCCGAGCTCTTGATCAGGTTCTCCGCGAGAATGTTGTTGGTATTAAACTGCAGGAGTTCGCGTTTCTCGGTGGTCCGGCGCATGGTGCGCGCCATCACGATCGGATCATCCTCCGGCAAGGTCACCTTGCGCCGACTCGCCAACTGCTTGCTCAGATCGACCACCGTCGACTGATTCGCAGCAATCTGACGGATCAGGCTTTGCTGATAGGCACTGGTACTTACTCTGATATCACTCATTTCCGGATTCCTTTCTCATCCCGGTCACCTATGAGCCGAAGCGATCGACCACTATCCCAAGCAGGGTATTGAGGACCTCGATCACCCGGGCCGATGCCTGGAATGAACGCTGATAGACCAGAATATTCGCCATCTCCTCATCGATGGAGACTCCCATCAACGAAGAACGGTTGTCCTTGAGCTGAGTCTCGATCAAGGCCTGATTCTGGATGAGCAAAGTGGTATTGCTGACGTCGTTCCCGATCCGGTATGCCATGTCGGAGGTGTATTCCGAGAAGGTCCGGTCACCCAGCCCCGCCAGCTTGGTTGCGGATAATTCGGCGATGCCCTGCGCTACGTCATTTGCGCCGGCGTTCCCCGAGCTCGAAGTGCGGATCGCCGCGGGAGTCAAGTTACTCCACAGTTGGATACTCGCGGCGGTGATCGCCCCCAGATCGATCGGATCCGGATTGTCATCATCATCGAAAAACTGAACCGTCCCGTCGTCGTGAATCCCACTCACAGCCGTGGCGACCTCGCGGGCCAGCACGTCGAGCTCCTCCCGCATTCTCGCGAGGGGACCAATAGCAGACGCTCCGGCTCCACCAAACGGATCGGTGGTGGACCGGACGTGGAGCAGCCCATGCAGACTCCCACCCTGCGGATCCATGGCGGTGGGATTCGGGGACGGACCCAAGGGCATCGTGGTGTCGTGGGTAAAATACAACTCGTTGGTCTCTGCATTGAAGCGGATCTCATTATCCACCATCGTGTTGCGAACAAGAAGGACTTCCGCACCCGCGCCGGGCGACTTATCCCTGGCGACCACCAGCACCTGACCATTATTTGATTCGTGGGTTTCGAAATCGATGTATTTCGCGAGCTCCTCCAACTTCTGCTGCCGCAGGTCGCGCAGCTCCATTGCGCTTCCCGGCTTGGAGATCTCGAGCTTGGAAATCTGCCCGTTCAACGAAGCGATGTCATTGATCAGGCTATTGGCCCGTGTCACATCCGCTTCCACCGCCCGGACCACGTCCTCGTCCAGCGTGACGAGTTCGGCCGAAAGTTTGTTGAACTGTGCGACCATATCCTCCGCACTCGACACCACAAGGGCTCTCGCACTGGCATCGGTGGGATTAGTCGCAAGTGAATGAAAAGC
>JAFGAQ010000213.1 GCA_016933595.1 Opitutales bacterium
CCCTGTCGTCAATGCCTTCCGGACATGGAAAAGATGTGTCATCAAATGATCGAAAAAATGTGAGAGATGGGCCTCTGAGGAAGGCCGGTAGGATTACAAAATTGCCAATGCTATAGGGTAATCCACTGGTCAGATCAATTCGGAAGCGAAGGGAACGTGATTTTCGGGTGGAGAGCCCGGGCGCATTGAAAAGAGGTTTCCGGTGGTTCTATTCGGATTGAACCGTTGGTTTGTGCATTCTGGGGCGTTGGTTTGCAAAAGCATCACTCCGGAATCCCGCGATCCGGAAAAAAGTCGGCCTGAATGCGCCACAGTTTGGCGTATTGACCATTGCGGGCAAGTAGCGCTTCGTGGGTGCCCTGTTCGATGATGCTTCCATGATCGAGGCATACAATATTGTGCGCCCTTCGAATGGTGGAAAGCCGATGGGCGATGACCAATACGGTCCGTCCCGTCATCAGGCGGTCGAGGGCCGCTTGAATGAGTTGTTCGGTTTCGGTATCCACACTCGAGGTTGCCTCATCCAGAATGATGATTTTGGGATCCCTCAGAAGGATACGGGCGATGGTCAGGCGTTGCTTTTCTCCTTGGCTCAGTCGGACGCCCCTCTCCCCGATGAGGGTGTGGATTCCATCGGGAAGGCGATCGACAAAATCGAGAGCATGGGCATCCTTCAATGCTTCACGGATCCGGTCTTCCGAGGCGTCGTCATTTGCCAGTCGCATATTGGACAGGACCGATCCATCGAACAGAAATGGCTCCTGCGCAACAGTCCCAATCGCTCCCCGCAGCTCTGAGAGGTCCAAATCCCGCACATCCACTCCGCCAATGCTGACTGAACCCGAGAGGACATCGTAGTAGCGCAGCAGGAGGTTGGCCACAGTGCTTTTTCCCGCACCGGTGTGCCCGACCAAAGCGGTGACTTGTCCGTTGATCAGAGTCAGATCAAAATCGCGCAGAACTTCCGGTCGGTCGGGATACGCGAAATTCACCCGTGAGAATTTTACTTCCTGGGATCCGGTGGGGAAAGGTTTTGGATCGGGTCGGCTGGTGACGCTGACCGGATGATCGAGAATCTCGAACACACGGTCTCCGGCCGCTTTTCCTGCCGCCAGCAGATGATTGATCCCGTTGAGCCGGTTGACGGGTTCGAAGAGCATCCCCGCATAGGCGAAGAAAGTTACAAATCC
>JAFGAQ010000214.1 GCA_016933595.1 Opitutales bacterium
AGGTGAGAGCTCATCGCGCTTCTCTCCTCTGGGATTGCTTCTGGAAAAACTAATCCCTCTTCCCCGCACTTTTGTTCACGCCCCATCCCCGGAAGCCGAACCGATATGCGTTTCGTCTTCCGTGTCTCCCTCCCGTAGCGCTCCGACTTCCCTATCCCATATTCCTCCGTAGCGGAACACGTGAGCTTTCCGACCTTCATTCTCCCACATCCCCTTGTAGCGGAACACGTAAGTGTTCCGACTGGAATTTCGGATTTGGATCCCGGACCGGGATTGAAGAAAAGATACGCAACCACGAAATACCCGAAAACCACGAAAAGGGCCGTTTCCCCGGAGGCGGCGGCTTCAGCCGTCGCTGTCTTGTTTGGTTGATTATTGATCAGCGGCGGCTTCAAGCATTCGACTACGCTCATGACCAAGCCCGTCGCTTTCTTCAGAGTAGGGGGAACATCCTTGCTCGCCATATTCGTTGATTGAGCCTGTCCCGGAAAATGGGAAGAGCGGCTCGGTGGGGACACCTCTCCCTACATGGGTGACGGAGTTTCCGACGTGTGGGAAACAAAAGAAGAAGGGCGCGAGCAGGATGCTCCCGCTACTATGGATGGCTTTTGTGGGTAGGGATGAGCGTCCCCGCTCATCCGGAAGCGATTGAACGGCTGGTTGGGTATGGCAATAGAGGATGGCTGAAGCCACCCACTCCGGAAGATTAGAATTCTTAGTCTGCTGTTTTGCTGGCGCTGTCAGTCAGCACCCAAAGTGTACCAGTCGTCAGCAGTTGAAAGTGTACCACCTTTTAGGGGAAAAAGCTGTTACCACCACAATTGACATCGTACATTCGCCCGATTTTGGATCGTAGGGTTTTGGGGGGGGTGTTTCCTGATTGGGATCGTACTTTGCGCTCTGGGAGAGGGGGAGCGGGAAGTGAGAAGTTAGAGGGGTGAAGTGAGAAAAGGTTTGGCTCTCACGAAGGCACAAGGGCACGAAGGATGGGATGACGGATTTCTTTGTGAGCTTGTCGCCTTGAGGCGAAGCCGGGCGAGAGATAGATATTTTTGGATGGGGTTAACAGGATGAAGAAGAGATTTTCGCGCAAAGCCGCGGAGAGGCAGAGGGAAGAGCGGCTCGGTGGGGACACCTCGCCCACCGGGTTCGGGGGATCTTCCAGATCGGGATATGGTGCTGGTTTATTGTCCGGTGGCGGAGAAGGATATGATCTGACCTGTATCGGGATCATAGGCATCAATCGTGAAGGTGATGGTTTGTCCGGCCTGGATGGTCATGTTCCCAATCGCGTTGAGTTTGGGCGGGGTGTTGGGCGGGGATAGGGAGAGATCAGCGCCCCAGGCATTCCCGCAAACCGAGAATCCGGATCTGCCAACCTGAGCTGATACTGGAGCTGCGGCACCGGCGCATGAGACGGAGTAGGATGCGGTAGAGGAGGGTATTGGCACTTTGATCGCGTAAATGCCCCTGTCGTTTGTGACTCCAGGGTAGCTTGATCCGGAGGCGGTTGCGGTGACACTGATTCCAGACGCCGGGGTTCCATCGTGGTTGAGCACCCTGCCACTGATGATTTCGCCGGTTCCGCTGACGAAGATGTTGTAGACAGCGGCCTGCACTTTGGAGAATCCGTAATAGGCGTCATCGACATTTGGAAGGTTATACCATGCATCCTGCGATCCGCCCCAACCCATGTTGAGGTGATGATAAAGGGTGCTTGAGTTGTAACCATACCCATCGGCGATAATCGCATGGCCTTCTCCCTTGTCATTGCGGATGGACAAGATGGTTGGGCTTCCAAAGTCCAGATTCGGGTTGACGATACGGTTGAGCAGGCCGTCGGTGGTGAGCTCGGTTCCTTGAGTGTAGATCGAGTTGGCGTATCCGAAGCGGTCCTTCAGTCTGAGTGATGTGTAATAGGTGGAAGCCCCTGAACCACCTGATGCGTATTCCATTTCTACGCTTACTCCGCAGTCGTAGAGGAGGGCCCCGATCATCTGCCGGGCGGCTTCGGGAGTGGAACCGGTCGGAACCAAAGTCATGAGACTCCAGTCGTAGGCGCCGCCTGCTCCGTCGCCGCCCCGGGTCGAGGCGGATTGAGCAACCCCGTCGACGGTTATGTTATAAGAGTGAACGCCGATGCCGGAAGTGGGGTGTTGCCAGTAGCGAATGACTTGGGCCATCGCTGTGGCAACACATCCGGATACATAATGGTTGGGAGTGTAGTAATTGTAGCATGGCACGGATGGATATCCCACACTGCCTTGATTCCATCGGGAAGCAACGAGCGGACTAACGCATTCGTCGTTGATGGAAGGGGTTCCCATATCAACCAGAGGCTCATCGCTGTAATCGTGGCTTTGAAGATCGGTAAGGCTTTCGAACCGCAGCCACTTTTTCCTGTTCTTTTCCTGCCGTTCAGACGGCCCGGTTTGCAAGGCACGTTTGGAGAGTGAACGGGTCGCTTCAATGCGGGAGGGAAGGTCCTGAGAAACCAGTGACCACAGCGGGTTTTCGGGATCTTCCTCCAGTGTTCCATCGGACGAAAAAGCAATGATGGGTTCGACTTCGTCGTCGGCGGGCACCACTACGAATCCGCCCATGTCCAACAGAATGACGTGGAACATGTCTTCACCGTTCGCGTCGTTGAAGGTCTTCACCTCTTGAATGGTCCGGTTCATTTGCTTACCCAAATGCTGCTGTGATGAGCGTGCCCATGCAGCGGCCACTTTTCCGGCGCGGTCGGGCGAAACCGGAGCTGCGGGGGCGTAGTTGGGCAAGAGCATTGCCAGTGCCCCCATCAGGACCCATGATGTGTAAAAGGCGTTTTGCAGGAGTCTCATTCCGAAATGTCTCAGATAACAACGCATGGGGTTAGACTGTTTAAACCATAACCGGTTGGGATATTGAGTCGACGGAAAACCCGTATCCCCCATGCTCATGGGGTTTGATTTACCACGATTTCATGAGTTTCCGTGAGTTTATCCTGAGACCCCGCAATCCAATGCCGAAACGGGAATCAAACCATTCTGCCCTCGAACAGACGGACCATTCCCAGGATGGGTTGGCGTCGTTTGCTGCACCCGATGGGTGTGGGAAGGGGAGCGTTACACTGCGGGTCGATCCGGCAGACGTATGGCCGCGATGTGGCGCATGATCCGTTCGGTGGCCACCGCATAGCGCTCCGGGTGAGTCGGCCCCGGGTCAAAGGATGCCGGGCAGACCGGAGGGAGGAATGCGGCAGCGATCGGGACTCCCGTTTGAAGCTGGTTGCTGTGTTTGCCAAGAGCGTTGCGGGTGCCGAACATGCGAGCGGGGACAATGGCTACTCCGGCGCGGCAGGCGATCATGCCCAAACCGTTTTTCACCGGTTGAATGTTCCCATCGGGACTACGGGTTCCTTCGGGGAAGATGAGGATCCCGTAGCCATCCTGGGCAGTTTGAATGATACGTTTCATGGCGCGGACTTCGCCTTTGGAGTCCCGGTCGATGGCGATGGCCCTGAGTTTGGGAAGAAGCCAGCGCATGATCGGGTGATCCATGAGGGTGTCGCGTGCGACGTAGTAGATGATGGCGCGGACACTGGCTCCGACGAGCGGAACATCCAGGTGGCTCATATGATTGGAAGCCAGAATGAAGGATCCTTTCCTTGGAATATTGGACAGCCCGAAGTATTCCACCGGCCCGATTGTTTCGAGTGTGGTTTTGGTGATTGCGTTGCAGACGGTGTAGACGAATCCTTCTTTCACAAATCGGATTGCTGCACAGGCATTTCGCTGGAGTCAATCTTTTGAAGACCATCCGGGAAGGCGGGAGAAGCTTTTTGACGGCCGGAATGCTTTTTTCGGGTTGGCAAGCATCTGAGCGGATGCTATCGGGAATCGATGAATTTCGTCGGACATGCCTTTGTTTCGGGGAGCTATGATTTGTTCATGGCCGGGCATTTGCTGGGCGATGCCTCGAATGGCGTTTTGATGGAAGGTGCGCCCGACCGGTTAAAGGATGGTGTCCGTGCTCACCATGGGCTGGACCGGTTTACCGACCGGCATCCGGCGGTGTTGGAAGGCGCTGCTGTTTTGTCAGAATCCGGTGGGCGCTATGGTCCGGTCCTGATGGATGTGGCCATGGACTACTTTTTGGTGAAGCATTGGCAACGTTGGAGGGCAGAGGCTTTTGCGTATTTTGCAGAGCGGGTTTACGGGGCATTGAAACGACATGCGGCCGTCCTGCCGGGTGCGATGGGCAAACTGGCGGAAGGGATTGTGGAGCGGGACTATTTCGGGCGTTTCACCAGCATGGAATCGTTGGCCTTTGTATTTGAGCGGTTGGCGGGGCGGACCAGTCGTCCCCACCTTGTCAGGGATGCCGGTGCAGTGGTGAAACGCCATGCGGATGTGCTGGAGCGCCTGACGATAGCGTTTTTGGATGACCCCGGGGTCCGGGCTTTTTCGTCTGAACCCCGAAACCTGGAGAACCAGCCAACATGGGCGGTGGCAATGGAGAAAATGCGGGATCAGCCATTGACTTGATCCGACCCGGATCCGTTGAACGTGTGCTTTTGTCCGAATGCCGTTGACTCCGGCTGACACTGCCTTATCTCGGTTGGGAAATCTGAAATAACCATGGCAAACCCAACAGAGTTTCACTATCAGGATCCTTTTCCGATGGAAAAAGACGACACCGAGTACCGTCTTTTGACGAATGACTACGTCGAAACGGCCGAATTCGACGGCCGCCCGATACTGAAGGTTCGTCCCGAGGCATTGGAATTGATCGCGCAGGCAGGCATGCGCGATGTGGCATTTTTTCTCCGGGAATCGCACCTCAAGCAGGTTGCGGCTATTCTGGATGATCCGGAAGCCAGTGGAAATGACCGCAATGTGGCGTTGACCATGCTCCAGAATGCTGAGGTGAGCGCACATGGGGTGCTGCCGTTCTGCCAGGATACAGGAACCGCGATCATCATGGGCAAGAAGGGCCAGCAAGTCTGGACGGGTTGCAACGATGAAGAGTGGCTCTC
>JAFGAQ010000215.1 GCA_016933595.1 Opitutales bacterium
CCACCCTGAATACGAGCTCCCATGCTCACCAGCATGTCGCAAAGATCCGATACCTCCGGCTCAGCTGCGGCGTTCTCAATGACGGTTACGCCCGGAGCCAAAACCGCAGCCATGATCATATTTGCGGTACCCGTGACCGTGCTGCCATTCCGCCCCCCCAGAAACACCGGACTACCCCGCAAAGCAGATGCATCCACCACGATGAAACCACCCTCAATCTCCACATCACATCCGAGCTTTCGAAGGCCCTTGATATGCAAATCAATCGGACGGGGACCGATGACGCATCCACCCGGGAAAGACACCCGCGCTTTGCGCATGCGCCCGACAAGCGGACCGAGCAGGCATATCGAAGCTCGCATCTGCCGGACCAACTCATACGGAGCCACACACTTCAAGTCACGTGCACAAATCCTCCAGGAGTTGGCATCCAGACGGGTCACCTCCGCACCCAAATGCTCCAGAATTTCCGCCATGAAGCGGATGTCGCTCAGATCCGGAACATTCGTAATGGTGCAGGGCTGATCCGTAAGGAGACAGGCAGCAAAAATAGGCAAAGCCGCATTTTTCGCACCCGATATGGGTACGGAACCTTGCAAAGCCTGCCCTCCAACGATTCGAAATACCTTCATATCGCAAGAAGGGAAACCTTCAGATCACTCTTCAGCAGGAGCAGATTTGGGCTCGGGTTTTGCAGTCTCCTGAGAAACCGGTGCAGGCGCGGCGTCAGACGGAGCCTCTGCTTTTGCTACCGACGGGAGCTCCGACGGGTCCAGCGGCCTCGGCACAAATTCACCTGATTTGGCGGATGCTGCTGCCCCGCCACTACGAGCAGGAGCTCCCCGCCTGTTGCGCTTACCGGCACGGGACTGTGCCGGGGTTTGCGATGCAGCGGTTTCCTGATCAGCATCCTTTGGCTTCAATTCGATTGGCCCGAGAGTGATTTCCTTGTCATCGCTCCTTGGCACAGCAACGGTACGTTCAAAGCGTTTCGATTCCTCAATATCCTGAACACCACCCAGTTCTTCGGAAGCACCTTCTGATCCATATTCCGGGCGGGGTTCGCGACGGGGACGATCCGGACGCGGACCTCTGTCCTGACGATCCGGGCGGGGTCCTCTGTCTTGACGGTCCGGGCGGGGTCCACGACCGTCACCTTCGCGGCGCGGACGATCTTCGCGGCCTTCACCCGAACGGCGGTTTTGGCCATCCGGAGCAGCCCGGTCGCGACCACCGCTACGACGGCCACGCCCTTCATTGTCGCGGCGTGGACGATCCTCACCCTGCTCGCCACCTGCTGCCAATGGCGCACCCTCGCGTTGCGGCCGATCCTGGCGGTCAGGCCGATCCCCTCTTGGCGGACGATTCTGCCCACCCTGCGCGCGAGCGGAAGGTGATCCATCACGGGCTGGGCGATTGCGATCTCCACGATTGCCGTCTCCGGAACGTTGCCGGTCCTGGCGACCCTGCGGGCGACTCGGTCCCTTTGACTTAGGTTTAATCCCGAACAACGCGAGAATCTTTTGCCACAGAGTCAGCTTCCGCGGTCCACGCTGACGGTTATCGCGACGTCGGTTGTCACGCGGGCGGTCCTGCTTTGATTTGGGCTGTTTGGTCTTCCATGCAGCGGAATCTTCATGCGGAGTCGCAGTTGCCGCTTCCACCCACAAGCTCCGTTCGTTTTCGCGGTTGGGATTGGGGCGACGGCGGCGCCTGTCCGATCCGGATTCATCCTCGTTGCGGCTTCTTCCGGCATTCCGCCCCGGCTCATACGTCATCGGAGATGAACGGCGCTTCTTCTGAGTTTCCTCGTCAAATTCTGGCATGTTACTACTTTTTGTTGGTGTATTTTTTGAGTAATGGCGGCGGAGCCGCTGGTTGAGTATGGTGTGTTTCCCCGATCGATAGACTGATTTTCCAATTCGAGGGATTTCAGAATAGACCGGTCAGCCCATTCCCCGGATCAGCAAATCAGCCGGAGTTGGATAGTTCCCGAAGTGGGACCGGCGGCAATCCAGGGCTTGAATTCTCCCTAAGTTGGTTTTATTGAGTTGGCTTTTCAAAGGAAACGACAACAAAGTCGGGATTATGGACAAGCTGGACGAGATATTTCAACTACAAAAACAGCTCAATGAGCGTATCGGGGTAAAGCTGGATGGTCTTTCGCAAGAAGAACAGACCACATGGTTGCTGAATTACACCCGCGCCATGCAGCAGGAACTCGCCGAGCTGGTGGACTCGGTGCCATGGAAATGGTGGGCCAAATACCAAACCTTTGACGCCCAGAATGCAAAGGTCGAAATCGTCGATCTCTTCCATTTTCTTGTTTCGGCTGCGCAGGTCATGGGTCTCAGTGCCCAGGATGTTTACGAGTCCTATCTGAAGAAAAACAAAGTCAATCTGGAGCGTCAGGAATCCGGATACACGCAGAAAGCGACTGACGATTCCAAACACATCTGATGCCAGCTGCAATGAATCGTAAGGAACTGGAGGGAAAACGGATCGTCTTCACGCGCCACTTGCGCGAGGATGACACGCTGGGAGCCCTTCTCAGGGAACACGGGGCGGAACTGATCCCATTGCCCCTCATCGAGGTCGCATCCAAAGTCGATCCTGAACACGAGGACGATGTGCTTTCCACTATCCAGACCTACGAATGGATTGTGTTCAGCAGCCCGAATGGCGTCCGCTCCTTCTTCGAGGCGTTTTTCCGGCGTTTCAAGGATATCCGGTGTTTTGGACCTGCAAAGATTGCATGCGTCGGCAAGCAAACGGCTCACGAGGTCAACCGGCTTCACCTGGAGGTCGATCTCATCCCCCCCACCTCCACCGGCCTGGCCATGGCCAAGGCCATGATCGAGACCGGCACACTGCCGAGTGCCTGCGTGCTATGGGTGTCCGGAGACAAAATCAATCGTGCGGCGATTTCCGAACTGGCCGCCAAGGGAGAGGCCATCGTGGACACCTTTGTGGTGTATGAATCCACCCAGACTGATCTGACCAAAAACGCCCATGCACGCCGGTTCCGTGAAGGCGGAGCGGATCTGGTGTTTTTCGCCAGCCCATCTGCGGTCCAGAGCTTTGTGGATCAATCGGCGGACCTCCAACCGGGGCCCAACGCATCGATCCCGAAAACATTGAGCATCGGTCCAACCACGTCCGAGGCGATGGTTCGGCTGAATGTTCGCAGAGACGGCGAGGCTGAAAGCCCGGAGCCGGAATCCATTCTCAAAGCAGCGATCCGGCTGTTGTCCTGACAACACATCCCAGCCATGTATGAGCCCAGGCAAGCGATCCACATCAAGGTATGCGGGGTCCGCAGACCCGAAGATGCCGAACGGATCCTGAAACTGGGCGCAAGCTATGTCGGGTTTATTCATCATCCTGCATCCCCCCGCTTCATATCGGAAGATGCTATCCGGGAGCTGTGCGGAGTGGTTCCACGCGAAAAGCGGGTGCTCGTGACGGTGGAGCCTGAACCCGGCCAACTGCGGGAGCTATCGTCGATCGGATTTGCGGCTTTTCAGGTTCATGCGAAAGATCTCACCAATAGGGAAAAAATGCTGGAGTGGGCCGCCGCAATTCGCCCTGCCAAGCTTTGGATCGCGCCCCGTCTTCCACCGGATTCGCCTTTCCCCGAACACCTTCTGGACGTCACCGATACATGGCTGATCGACACCTACAGTCCAAAGCAAACCGGAGGAACCGGCAAAACGGGCAACTGGCCCGCCTTCCGGAAGTGGAAGGAATCGCACCCTGACCACCGCTTCATCCTCGCAGGCGGAATCACTCCATCCAACATTCTAGAGGCTGCCGCCGTCAGTCACGCGAACTGGATTGATGTAAACAGCGGAGTCGAAGCCTCCCCGGGTATAAAAGACCCGGAAAA
>JAFGAQ010000216.1 GCA_016933595.1 Opitutales bacterium
AAACATTCCTACCCATCTCCCCATTTAGAAATCGTCACGGTTTTTATATCCGTCGCTTGTCAAGGAGGTCCCTTCCCGGACGGATACAAACAATCCATACTTTCCGTTTTCTGAATAATTGGAATCCGTCCAGCCCATTTTCGCATTTTCCGGAATCGTCAAAAATCGCTATTAATCAAGGTCCCCATTTGTAACTATTTTTCCATTCCGGGAATCATCACTAGAAACCCGGAATCACTAAAGCAACTGAGCATCTATCAATTGATTACGGTTTCCTGCGCGCCAGTTCCTTCATCAGGCGTCTCGCTTCCCGTTTCGATTCGCTGACCCGCACAGCCTTGTTGAGCCATTCCATCGCGGCATCCGGGTTGCCGGCTTCCATTTGGCATTGGCCAATCCGAAGCGGGAGAATCCATGCATAACGCATTTCGCCGTATTCCGGAAGAAGCACTTCGTGGAGTCCCATATATTCGACCAACGCATCCGCGTACCGGTGCTCCCCTCTCAGAATCTCTCCCAGACGGAAACGGCACTCGTAGGCCAAATCCCTGGCTCCGCTATCCCATGCCAAGGGCCAAAGCTTTTCATAGACCAAAGCGGCATCCAAAGGGTTCCCGGCGAGTTGCACGCATCGCCCCGAGAAGTATGCAAAGGCGGGATTCCCCGGAAAACGCTTCCCCAGCTCGTCGAACACTTGCTTCCCCTTGTCCGCGTCTTCGGTAACGCTGAAATAGTAGTATCCCATGTAAAAGGCGCTTTCCACCTCCGTCCATGTGCCTTTTTCCCGCGCGAGTTTGAGGTATTTCATGCCCTGTCTGGCATCCCCCCGAACCCCCATAAGGAAGGAGAATGGGCGAAGGAACAAGGGCACATCATCCAGAAAGCTCATCGACACCCCGACCGCGAAGTAGGCATCATAGTATTCCGGTTCGCGCCGAATCAAATCATCCAACACCCCCAAGCCCCGACTGGCCCGGCGATAAGCACTCCACCAGCTCTTTTCCTCCAGATAGAACCGTGCCACATTGCAAAGGCTCACACCGTAAAGAAAGGCCTTGTCCGGCGAATCCGGATCTTCACGGAAATCACGCTCCGCAAGATCAACCGATGCTTCCATTTCGAGTGCGGCACGGCTTCGCTTCACAAGATCCGGCTCGTCCACCAGATACTGCCAGAAACACGCGGAAGCGTACAGAAACGCAGCAAATGCATCGTCGGGATGCTGTTTCCGGTTCTCTTCGAGTTTGGCAAAGGCCTCCGGCTGGAAATCGTAAGCGGCATGGATCATCTCCAAATCCGGAGCTGACCACATGCTCACACACAAAACCAACGCACTGTAGAGTCCTGAAAACACTGCAATTCTCCCTTCCCGTAGCCTATCCCAACCAAACCCTGGAGGATTCTCCGGATCGGCATGGATCTAAGAAATCAGGAATATGACCATCAATCCAAAACTTTCAATCCATCCGCTCAGGATCTGAAGCCACATCCTCCTGTGGCAATTCCGCGAAACGGACCACCGGCATGCGGTATCCAGCCGGCCCATTGAACAATACCAAACCACACCCGCGCATCGCACGCTCCGGGCCGCCGGGCCAACTGGCTTGCACCTCCTGAATCGAGGCCCCATAAAGCGCCCGGATCGCATCAAGCATCGCCACATGGTATCCCGAATCCAAAATGGGATACCAAAGCAGGACCGTTGCATCCTGCCACTTCGCAAAAAGCTTCCCCAACCACTCCACCACGAAGCCATACTCTGACTTGATCTCGTAACTCGGATCGACCAGCACCAGGCCCCTTCGCGGCTGAGGAGGTGCCAATTTCAATACCGATTCGTATCCATTAGCAAACTCAACCGATACCTGTTTCCCCTTCACATTCTGACTCAGGGCACGGTGTTCCTGCGGGTGCAGCTCCATGAGGTGCATCCGGTCAATCGAACGCAGCAGGTT
>JAFGAQ010000217.1 GCA_016933595.1 Opitutales bacterium
GCGATACAATCCACGGCTTCGCGCACCGACCGGAAGAGGCATTGGGGTTCCAGAATATCGCGGCTCACACCCAGTGGTGTGCTGATAACCGGGATCCGGCATGCGGCCGCCTCCATGACCGATTGTGGCCCCCCTTCCCAGCGGGATGGAATGAGGTACAAGTCAGCCGCGTTGGTGAGTTCGTTGAGAGTGGGGCGGTCCAGAATATTGGTGCCGAAGTCGTCGCGCTCCCCTGTGTCTTTACCGATAAACGTAAACGGAATCCCATGATCCCGGAGTTGACGGCGCATCCAGTTGCGGCGTGGCCCTGCAAGGAGCGCATGAACCGGATGCCCCATATCCATCAGCGCCTTGAGGATGATGACGAAGAGTTCCGGTGCTTTCTGAAACTTCGGGGTGTGGAGGTCGGACCCTTCCGCATCCCGATGGAAGTTGGCGATAAGGTAGGCGTCGGGAGGTAGTCCATGCTTGATGCGCAAGGCCCTTTTGTCCGGAATCGGAAAAAACAGCTTCGGATCGATTGAATAGGGGATGTGCACAACGGGCAGCCCCAGTTTGGTAAATTGGCTGTACGCTTCGGTTGACCGGGCCACCCAGAGGTCGACCCATTGACTGCCAAGACCGAACTCCACCTGTTTCAGCGAATAGAACGGAGGGTTATCGGCATGGGCAATCACGAAACGTTCGCGCAGGATTGCCGGAGCGACCTGAAGCAGATTTCCCCAGTATGCGGCGTGGACGACATCCGCGCACGCGGGTCCGGAGCTGCGGACCATGCCTCCGATCGATGCCTTGATCTGGCGCAGGTCTTCATCCAGAGCCCAGCCCTTTCCGTCTCCGGCTGTGAAGTGTACGTTAAGCATGGGCCAGGAGGCGGTGGAGGATGGATTCGTAGGAGGCGGACATCCGGGCGCCGGAAGGCGGGTTCGCAAGCAGTGCGGATCTTAGATCCGCATAGGATGCCTTGAACTTGATCAGGCTTTCAGGGAGACTGTCGCCAATCTGAATTCCGCTCCGGTTTGCCATTTCGGGTGTGCCCCCTGTGTCGGGGTGAAAGAGAATGGGGAGCCCGCATTGCAGTCCTTCGGCCACATGCATGGCCCCGGGTTCATGGCGGGATGCGCTGACATATCCGTGGCATTGGCGGAGCAGGGACGCCAGCTTGTGTCCGGATGCTGGCCCAAAGGTCCGGGCGGATTTCCAGCTGAGATCGCTGGGCCATCTTCCGATGATCCAGAGTTCAAATCCGTTTGCCGGGTTGGCGCTTATCCATTCATCGATGGCTTGATACACATCGAAGCCCTTGTTCCAGTTGTCGGACCAGTGATGGGTAACCATCCGGAAGGGATCACCCGGTTTCCATGGGAGGTTTCCGAGCGGGTGAAAGACCCGGCTGTCCGCGCCCGGGAGAATCACAGAGTGGGGGCGTTTGGCGTCGAACCAACGATTGGCGTGGTAATCCCGGAGCCACGAGGATACGAAAACGGTGTGATCCGCCACGGTGTTGCTCGTGGCAAGGAAATCATCCATCTCCGATGTCTCCTTGCGGATGTCGTTGTCGTTGATGCGATGGATGCAGGGGATATCCGGGTGCTTCTCCTTGAGCCGCTTCACCTCTCCGTATCCGAATGCCGTCATGGGCGCCAGCCCCGTATGGGTCATGATCACCGCATCGGGCACGTGTTTGAGGTCGTGGATGACCCTCCATCCCTGATGCCGGAGCCAGCGGGTGAGCTGGGTGGTCCACTGATTGGCGCCACCCCACGATCCCTTGACGGGTCTGAGGTTGATCGCGATCGTGCCGGTTTTGGGTCTGAGAATGGAAAGCATAGGTGACGTTTTGGATGTTTCCTCAGCAAGCGGGAAACATCCATTGCCGATGATTGCCTGATTCAAACCGTTGCGTCAAGGATAGGCCCACCATGCGATGCCCTCGTATCGGAGGATATCCTGTGGAACCCCTTCCTGGATAGACTGCTTTTCAGCCTCACTGATGGTGAAAAAGTGGGAGGCCGTCCGGCTTGCGTAGAAACGGTAGACTGGAAGTGCGCCCGGCACGGGTCCGGCAAGGGCATAAAACGCAACTCCCTCGAGGGAAAAAACATCCGGCATATCACTGAGCACGGAATCACGTTCGGAGACGGTCATGGTGTAGAAGTGGCTTCCGGACAGGCGGTTGTAGAGGCGGAAAACTGGCATCGCATGGGCGGTAGGCCCGGCCAACACATGGTGGGATACCCCTTCGAGTATGTAGGTTTCGGACATCGTGGCGACGACATTGGATTTCTCTGCTTCGGATGCTGTGAAGAAGTGGCTTTTGTTATCCGCACGGTGGAAGCGGTAGAGCGCGACATGAGAGGGATCTTCCGACGGCGGATTCGGGGTGGTATCGCCCGATGCGAAGGCAGCGAGGACGAAGGAGTAGCGGGACTGGTAGCCGGTCGAGTTTTCAGTGACGGACCATGAGTTTTCGGGCCATGAGGTATTCCAGTCCTTGTAGGACTTCATGGGTGGTTGGTTCTGGGGAGGGGAAATGATTCCGCGGTATGAACTGTCAGGGGAGAAAAACTGGTTGGGTCCCCCGGCCAGTATGCCCGGAGCGGGGTTGGCGTCCCATTTTGTGCCATCATGGAACCAGCCATGATAGATTTGGGTGATCGGTTTGTCTGCTCCGAAGCGTTGGGCTTGGGTGACAAAAGTCCAGCCTAGCGGATTCCGTCCGTGGTAGTAGTGCAAGTATTCTTCGGCCAGTGCGAGGTAGGTGCCGGTCATCCCGGGGTTGGTCTGCAGTTTTGCCGCCCACAAGGCGAGCATGGCCCATTGGGCTTTGAGTCCGTTGGAACTCCAGGTGTAGTGCCCATCCCACATAAAACAATTGTAGGGATCATTGTTTCTTTGACCGTAGGGTTGACGGCGCACCCCTTCGTCCAGAGATTGACGGATGGCGGCTGTAACGGATGGGGTCGCGCCCGCTGCTTGACAATACGAAACCATTGCCCGTTGAAGGTCGAAGGAACCTCCTGTTTCGAAATAGCCGCTGATGATCGGGTTGTGGGATCCGTCAGCGGTTGAAGGGTGCGCGTGGTATTGGTCAAACCAGTCCCGGTATACCGTATCGCCGGTCAGCCGGAAGAGCTCGGCTGCGGCAAGTGCCCGCATCCGGAGATCGGCTCCGGCACTTTTGTTCGCATCCGCATTGTCAAATCCGCTGTGATCGTAGTGGATCGCTGATGGATGGGCGGCGAGAAACTGCCAAGCCAGGTTGGCCGCCTCGCGCAGCCTCGTGGGCATCCCGGGCCACGCTGATTCATAAGGGGCGAGGAGGCGGGCCGCGATAGCAAATGCGGCTGCCCCGGACGCCGTTGCGGAAGTGGAGATGTTGGCGTAGTAGTAAGGCCGGTCCTCGGTGGACGGATCGCCGATACCGTTGCCAAAGCCCTGGTCCCGGCTGATTACGAATACGCCTGAGTAAAGCGCGCCATCGGAACGTTGCATTTTGAGCATCCACTGGATTTCCCACATCATTTCGTCGAGGATGTCGGGTGTGCCGTTGCCACTCTCCGGGATGCCGGATTGGTCGTTGAAGACCGATGGCCACCATTCGTATGCGGTGCCAAGATCCCATACGATATCGGCCATCCATGACGTGTATTTGCGGTAGTCCCCGGCATCATACCATCCGCCGGTGATGTCGCGTGCGGTGGCCTCCGGCTGAATGCCACCGAGGGAGGTGTCAAACATTCTGGATGCCTGCTGGTTGTGGATGTGGGCAAGTCCGTGGGTCCATTGCTCGCCGAATTCGGGTGTTATCGCGGTTCCACTGCGTTGATAGTAGTAGGATTTGACCGATGCAGCGAGGATGGAATTGTAGGCATCCTCGCGGATGTCGAAATCGAAGGATTGGACATCGTTGGCGGGGTCATAGATGTGATAGGTCCCGGGTGTTGATACATCGGAAAACCGGCCTTTCCACACCCGGTCTCCAGATGCGGAATGAATGGCTCCGCTGTTCCATGACTCA
The DNA here is from genome assembly GCA_016933595.1 of Opitutales bacterium. GTDB lineage: Bacteria > Verrucomicrobiota > Verrucomicrobiia > Opitutales > JAFGAQ01 > JAFGAQ01. Next base: position 4,022 of record JAFGAQ010000217.1, read on the forward strand.
AGGGTGATGGAGCGGATGACCGCATCGTCGTTGCTCCGGCGCAGTTGGACTTCGCGGGCCGGCGCGCGGCCTTGTCCTGCGTTTTGACCGGTTACGGGAACCGCGATCATGAACCATTTTTCGGAAGCCGTCCGGTAGCCGATCTGGTCGACGACGATCAGCTCCGATATCGGAGCGGCATTCGAGATACCCGCTAACATGAGAGCCAGCGCGGGAAGAAGTGAAAGTCGGGTGGGCATCGTGGAAGAGGGGTTGCCGTCTACATTACGCCGCAGATAGCGAGGATCAACGCAAAACCGGAGCTTGAGCGCAACGGCGGGTATCCGCTTTGGAGGAGTGCTTTGCTTGACGTCGTTACATTGAGCAAGTCCAATCGACTGTCGATTGGATGATTGACAGACGGATGCGGGGAATCAGGATTGGGGTGAACGGATAACCGCTGCCTTCGGTCTCATGAAGTGGATCATCCCGATTTGGTTTGATTCGCGGGATTCTTATTCTACCTCTGCTATTGTTCGTTAACCAGCCCCAATACTGCCGTGTCTTTACTCGAAAACCTCCAGAACCAGCTCAGACGCCATCCTAAGCGGATCGTCTTTCCGGAAGGGGCGGACCCCCGCATCATTCAGGCCGCCCGGCAGTTTGTGACGCATCAGCTTGGGATCCCGGTGCTGTTGGGTGATCGCAGCGTCATTAAGGAACGTGCGGTGCAGTTGAACATCAATCTGGATCACATCCGGCTCATCGAGCCCGAAAGGACGGATGAGCTTGAGCTTTATGCTGACCGTTTGGCGGAGATTCCGCATTTCTCGGATCTGTCGCGAAATCAATTGCGTGAGATCGCGTTGGACAAAAACGCCTATGCCGCTTTGATGGTTGCAAATGGGCAGGCTGACGGAATGGTATCGGGTGCCACCACTGCCGCCTCGAGTGCGCTGAGGCCCATGCTTCGGATTATACCACGTCAGGATCATGTGAGCACGGTTTCATCGCTTCTCATCCTGGATATTCCGATGGAGGAGAATGAGCGGCGGGTCTTGGCTTTGGCAGACTCAGCCGTAATTCCGGACCCGACGGCGGATCAATTGAGTGACATCGCGATAACGACAGCATTGCTGCGTTACCATCTGACCAATGAGATTTCGAAGGTGGCGATGCTGAGTTTCACCACGCATGCGGAGCATGTGCACCATCCGGCAGTTCGCAAGATGCAGGAAGCAACCGCCAAGGCAAAGGACCGGATCCGCGAGCTGGATTTGCCAATACTGGTGGAGGGCGAGATTCAGGCCGACGCCGCGCTTGATCCGTTTTCCGCCCGCATCAAGCAACTCAACGGGGATGTGGCGGGAGATGCCAATGTCTTGATTTTCCCCGATCTTGTATCCAGCAACATCGCATCCAAGATGGTTCAGTTTCTATCGACCTGCCGTTCATACGGTCAGATCCTGACCGGTTTTAACCGGCCTGCGGCGGAGATCAGCCGCAGCGCGAGTGCACACGATATTCTCGGAACCGCTGTGATTGTCGCTGCGCAGGCGGTTGATCGACGGCTTCTTTTTGGATTGAGCGGACAGGGATAATCCGGCATTTCCGGTTTTCATGGCAAACGAAGCATCTTCCAGATCTCCTTCCGGCGCGTTGTTGAAAGGGCCGCTCAATAGCACGACGAAACGAATATTTGTTGCCGGCACAAGGATGAACGAGGGCAAGACCACGACTTGTCTAGGGTTGTTTTCCGCTCTCCAGTCCGTGCACCCGAAGGTGGGATATATCAAACCCGTTGGGCAGCGATTTGTGGAAATCGGTGGATCGATGATTGACGAGGATTCGGTTTTGTTTGACCGGACCTACGAAATTGCCACGCCGATTGAGGCGATGAGTCCGGTCGCGATTGATCCGACCTTGACGCGCCGGTACCTGGATGATCCCGATTCCTACTCGCCAGAGCTGGTGGATCGCATTAGCCGTGGCTTTGACCGGGCTGCCTACGAGAAAGATTATATCATCATCGAAGGGAGCGGTCATGCGGGCGTGGGGTCGGTGATTGACATGTCCAATGCATCCGTTGCGAAACTGCTGGGAGCAAAGGTGATTATTGTGTCTTCCGGTGGGATCGGCCGTCCGGTTGATGAGATTGCGACCAACCGTGCCCTGTTTCGCGAACATGGGGTGGAGGTGATTGGAGCCATCCTGAACAAGGTATTTCCGGACAAGCTTGAATTCATCCGTGAGTATGGGCGAAAAGGCTTGGCCCGGCTGGGAATCGATCTGTTAGGCGTGATTCCCGTTGTCAAGGAATTGACCGCTCCGAATCTGGCTCAGATCGTTGAGGAAATCGGAGGGCGTTGGTTGAATGGCGAGCCGACTGGCCGCAATACCCGCGTGTTGCGGGTGGTGATTGGCGCCATGACTGCGCGGGTTGCTCTTGAGTATTTCAAGCCGGGGGTTCTCGTGATTGTGCCCGGCGACCGCGAGGACATCCTGTTTGCGGCGATGGCATCCGAGCGGATGCTTGAAAATGCCGGAAGCGTGGCGGGGATCATCCTGACACGGAATGTATTGCCCAGTCCCCGTATGATGGACCTGATCCGACAGACCGCACTGCCGGTCGTGATTTCGGAGGATGAAAGCTACGGAGTGGCCTCAAAAATCAATGGGATGACAATCAAGACCCAGCCGGAAGATTGCGACAAGATCCCGCTGATCCAGAAAACGATCATGGAAAATATTGACCTTGAGCGTATTCTGCAGGCCTTTGACGCTGAATAGTCGATTAGTTGGAAGAATGGTTTTCTCATCCGTGGAGCAGCGCTTTTATGCGGGCAATTTGGCAGTTTCTGGCGAGATTGAGCAACAGGTGAATGCCGGGGTGTTGGGGGAAGCTTGATGCCAGGTTTGTCAGGTAGTCGGCCAGTGTGGCGACGTCGCCTTCATCGGCGTATGAACGGATCAGGTGTTGGACGTCCGTTGGAAGGGATCCAAGAGCTGAATCGGTCGATGTATTCGCGTCAGCGGTCTCAAGTTTGCGGAAGAGGGGATCCAAAGACGATTTGAGCGAAAAAGGGAGTTGCTGAATGGTGGATTTGCCGGATTCGATTCGTGAAAGGTCGAGGATGTTGTTGATAAGTTTCAGCAGGTGATCACCGCATTGGTGGATGACTTCGATTTGGCTCTTCAGTTCAGGTGTCACAGCGGGGTTTCGGCGGATGATTTGGGTGAAACCCAGTATGCCGTTGAGAGGGGTGCGCAGTTCGTGACTCACCGATGCGAGAAACACGCTCTTTGCCCTGTTTGCTGCGTCGGCTTTTTCTTTTTGTACCCGGAGGGCATTGGATGTGATCCGAAGCGATTGGGTGCGTTCGTCCACGAGTCTTTCGAGGTTGTCCCGATGCTTTTTCAACTCATCGGATTGTTCCTCGAGCAGTCGTGTTTTGTTGGCGAGTTCCCGTCGGTTTTCGATGGATTGGATGGTCTGTTTGTATCCCACCAAGACGAGAAAGGCCATCATACCAAGGTAGAATGTGTGGCTCGAAATGTCGGATAGCCCAAAGAGCATGAGGACGACAAAACTGAGGTCCAGACAGGCTGTGGCCAAGAGAAGGGAGAATGCCCACCGGATGTAGGATTGGGCGGGCTTGTGTTTGCTTTTCAGGAACTTCCATAGTAAAGGAGCAACCAATGCCAGCGTGCCGGGCATCATGATCCAGAACAGGAACACCAACACCGAAGATACTACCTGTGGGCATAACAGGATAATGCCGGCGATCCACTGGTGCACGATTGAGAGCCGATGGACTCTGTTGGGGCGCTCCAATTCGAGAAGGTTTTCGATGTATGCCAGGAATGCGACGGGCAGCAGATACATCGATCCATTGGTCAGATACCAGATGAGCCAGGGTGCCGGATTGCGGGTTCCCAGGACTTCGGAATCGAGCATATTGATCCCGGTCAATATCGCGATGGTTCCGATTTGCACGAATGTTCGCCGGTTTTCCTGATCGTATAGCGCGATTACCAGGATGCAGTAGAATCCGGAGCAGATCATGAGCATCCGGATGATCGCTATCGGCAATTCCTGTTGAAAAGCCCGGACATTCCATTGTTTTACCGAACCGAGAAACGGGAATTCGGAAAAACCGCTCGCTTCAAATGGACCGGATTCGAACTCGAAGAGAATCGGTTTTCCACCGGAGTTGTCCGGAAGCGGAATGCAATGAGAACTCGATGACAAATATTGTCGCGCAAACCACGATTGGCCACCCCCGTATTCATAGATGGGGGATTCATTCACGTAGACCGTGAATGGTCCGTGAGTTGAGTTTGAAAGAAGGATTATGGCTGCGTCATGCGGGAGTTGGTCGGGCAAGGTGTTCTGAAACAACAGATGGTGACCCTCCCCGGATAGCTGCATTTTAGGTTGGGTGAGGGTCTCCCATTCAGAATCGCGGTGAGTGCACTCGCACCGGAAGGACCATGGTGAATTCACATTATTCAAACCGTATGGCCCATTCGCTTCACCCGCCCGGGTCCAAAACCTCCCCCTGATTCCGGTTACAACACAGATCAGCAGCAAGATGCTGATGACGGTCCAGATGTGTTGCTTGGATTGCACGGATGAATAACAGAAATGAATCCATGGTAGTGCATTTCCTGTGCCACCGGCGCGAAGACTTGGGCGGATTGGGATGGAATCCTTTATTCATCGGGGTCATGTCGTGCTTTTGCGATGCTTGACCTGAACTGCAAGGATACGAAGGATCGTGGATTTCTCAGCCATACAGAATGCCGGGACGAGAAATCGTGGGCATGGCTAACACTGCACGCGTGGCGTTTCCTTGATGCGTGGCTCCGGAGTAGGAACGTCTTCCCGCAAGGCTTTCGGAAGCCGGATTTGTTCCGGACTTCCGAATCAATCCTTATCGGAACAGAAGCGATGGCTGCGCTTCAAACTGCAGTGGATTTGCGGGTATCCAGAAAATGCTCAATCCGGTTGCAGGCCTCAATCAAGGTATCGTAGGCCGTCGAAAAACTCACCCTGACAAATCCTTCACCGGCGGGCCCGAATGCGTTTCCCGGAACGAGCGCAACGTTTTCACTCTCGAGCAGGGAGGTGGCAAATGCTTTCGAATCCAGCCCAGTGCTCTTGATGCAGGGGAATACGTAGAAACTGCCGCCTGGCGAGTGGCATTTCAGCCCCATTCCATTGAAGCGTTCCACCAGAAAATCGCGCCGGCGATGATACTGGGCTTTCATTCTGGCCACGCTTTCAGCCCCATTCCGAAGGGCCTCAATAGCGGCTTCCTGACTCAGGATGGGAGCGCATAACATGCTGTATTGGTGGACCTTCATCATTGCCTCGATCAATTCGCGTGGACCGCATGCGTAGCCGATGCGGAATCCGGTCATGGCAAATGCCTTCGAGAATCCGTGCAGGAGCAGGGTGCGGTCCCGCATGCCCGGTAGGCTGGCAATGCTCACGTGTGGCCGATCGAACGATAGCTCACTGTAAATTTCATCGCTGATGACCAGCAGGTCTTTTTCGATAGCGAAATCGGCGATCTTCTGGAGGGTCTCAATGTCGGCGGTGCCACCGGTAGGGTTGGTCGGAAAGTTCAGCACCAGAACCTTGCAGCCCGGAGTCCATGCCTGCCTGAGTTTTTCAGGATTGAGCATGAACGCATCGTCGGGAGATGTCGATACTCCGACCCCTTCGCCGTGCACAAGACTGATGCTCGGATGGTAGGAGACGTAGCAGGGTTCATGATAGATGACTTTCTCTCCGGGGTTGATGATGGACCTCAGCGCGAGATCCAGTGCTTCCGATACTCCGACGGTCACCAATACCTCGTTTTGCGGGGCGTAGGATACGTGAAAGAAGCGCTCAACATATGCGCATATCTCACGGCGCAGGCGAATCAGACCGAGATTGTCGGTGTAACTCGTGCGCCCGCGTTCAAGCGCGAACCAGGCGGCTTCGCGGATATGCCATGGCGTGACGAAATCGGGTTCGCCTATGGCTAAGGATATGGCGTCCGGACGCTGGGCGACGAGCCCGAAGAAATCGCGGATTCCGGAACGCGGAAGAATCTTGACGTGGTGAGCAACAAACTCAGATGGGTTGCGTGGCATGGATCTAGAAAAGTTGAGAAGAATAGTTTGGGTAGAACCCACGGACTTCCAACTCCTGCGTTGTCCTCATCGGAAAGACAATGCGTTTGAAGGATGCCGTGAGAACCGCTTGCTTTAAGCGCTGACGGTCGGCTTGTCCGGATCGTGGCTGGTTTTGACCAGTTCGAATCCCTGTTCCTTATATGCTCTCAAGAGGAAATGGGTGGCCGTCGAAAGGACACCGTCCATGGTTGAGAGGCGCTCCGATATGAAGCGCGCGACTTGATGCAGGGAATGCCCGGATACGATAGCCATAAGATCATATCCTCCCGACATGAGGTAGCAGCTTTCCACTTCCTGGAAACGGGCGATCCGGAGTGCCAGGCGGTCAAAGCCGCCATCCCGTTCGGGGCGGATGCGGATTTCGATCACGGCCCTTACCACTTCTGAATCAATCTTGGTCGGATCAATCACCGGCCTCCAACCAAGGAAGATACCCTTTTCCTTCAATGCCGCCAGACCCGCTTCAATTTCCGCTTCGGTGCGATGCAGAATTTCCGCGATTTGGCCAATGGAGAGAGGCTCTCCATCCAGGATCAGTTTGAGTATCTCGTTCATTGAAAAACGAAGCATGCGAGGGTGTTTTGACCGTGTCAAGGGGACAGTTGACTGCTTGGAGGGATGGCCCAGTAGGATTTTTGAGGGTTGCGTGTCCGCATGGTAGGACTATTGAGGTGGGTTTTGAGCATGAACAGAATAGATTGGATAATGTCGGGAATTGGCCGCTGGATCCCTTGGTCGGGAGCTTTGGTTTTGGCGATGGGATCGGTGTCTTCGTTGGTGGGCTCGGGGGTAGAATCCGATCCGGAGGAGCTGGAGGCACTGGTGATTTCCGGGTCGCGCTTGGACGGGTTGGCTGTGCAGCAGGCGCATCGGGTTTTTGGCGGGGTGCAGGATCCTTTGACTCTGCTGCGGGGTGAAGACTGGCTGAGCTTTGTTCCCGGCGCTTACATTGAAGGATACCGTTCGTCGGTGGGGAGTGACCGGATCTACCTTCGGGGAGGGGAGCCGAACGCCGCACTGTGTCTGGTTGACGGGATCAAGGTCGACAACCCGACGGATGGGACGGGATCATCGTTTTCAATGGCGTCGATGCCCTCGCTTGGGGTGGACCGGGTCGATATTTCCTATGGCTCCGGGTCATCGGTGCATGGTTCGGGTGCACTCAGCGGCGTGATATCGATTGAGAGTTTTGGCGACCTCGATGATCCGGAATCCTGGATGTCCGGTGGTTTTGGGATGCATGGCGCATGGGAGGCTCAGTTGAGGGGGGGCGGTGATGGCGATTGGGGTTCTGGAGCCGTTCACTATCGGCAGGCAGATGGGGGGCGTTTCTTTGAATCGACCCGCCAGGAGAGCCGGAGGGTGAGTGTCGCATATGATCCGGATGTTGCGGATGGGCATGATTTGAGAATCCGGGGATTCTGGGCCGATCACGAAAGCAGCGGATTCCCGGATGACAGTGGTGGGCCGCTTTTCGCGGTGCTGCGCGATCCCGAAAACCAGGAAGGAGAGGAATCCGGATTGAGCGTGCGATATGCTTTGCAGATTGATGAAACCGGAGGGGTTCTCCATGTTCAGGGTTCCCACTATCGCCGGACGGACGGGATCACATCTCCCGGGGTTGTTCCGGGGGTTCGGGATCCAATCGGTCTTCCGGAAAGCACTGTGGACAGTGAATTTTTCCGTTGGGTGGCAAGTGCGTGGTATGAGCAACCCTTGAGGTATGGGTTGCGCGTGCTTGCGGGCACTGAATGGGAACGCGAGGAGGGGGATAGCGCCAGCATGGTGGATTACGGGTTTTTCCAATCGGCAGGGCGCTATGATCTGGATCGTGATACGCACAGCGTGTTCGCTGAAGCGAATGGGGAGTGGAACCGGTGGGTCGCTCAGTGGGGTGTGCGGTGGAATGATGCAAGCGGGGCCGGAGATGAATGGCTGCACCGTGTGGGTTTGTCCATGGATCTTCCGGAGGTGAACAGCCGTGCGAGGCTCCACTACGGCGAAGGCTTCAAGTTGCCGGGATTCTATGCATTGGGCAATCCGCTGGTGGGGAATCCGGAGCTTGTACCGGAGCAGAGTGAAAGCTGGCAGGCAAGCTGGGATGTTTTTGTGCATGTCGCCGATATCATCGCAACAGTGGGGGTGTTCCGGAATGATTACTCCGGCATGATTGACTTTGATGCGGGGCCCCCGCCACAGCTAGTGAACCGGGGGAGTGTCCGGATCGAAGGGGTAGAGGTCAACGCCGATTGGCAGGCATCCGGGGCTATCCGGGTTCGGGTTTTCGGGATCTGGCTCGACATGGATCCGGGGGTTGGAGAAGCGCCCTTGCGGGGGCGTCCGGATCAACGGTATGGATTGGATCTCGATGGTTGGCTCGGCGAGCATTGGCGTTGGGGTGCCCGGGTCACTCACACCGGAAAGCGCTTCGATTCCTCCATCCCCACGGGCGATCGGGATCTCGGTTCGTATGAACGGATTGACTTGCGCCTTTCCTGGATCCCATCGGAAGAGGTGGAGTTTGCTATGGTGCTCGAAAACGTGGCCGACCGCAAATATGAGGAGATGGTGGGCTTTCGCGGGCTTGGGTTTGCCCCTTGGTTTACGGCGAGAATTAGGTTCTGACGGCATTCGGTGGTTGGTTCCATGGGATGATGCGGGCTTGCATTCCGGATACGAAATGTGGCAGGCTGAATCTGATCATGAACAAAAGGCATATGCAGAAATGGTGGGCATCCTTGTTGATACTGGTCGGGCTTAGTCTGCCCATGACCGGATGCTTGGTCGTGGCGGCGGGTGCCGGAGCGGGCGCTTATGCTTTTGTGAGGGGTGGGCTCGAATCGCACCTCAATGCTCCCATGGTGGATTGCATCGAGGCAGTGAAGGAAACCATGCTTCAGATGGGATATGTGCGGGTCCGCGAGTCCAGTGATGCGCTTACATCCCGCTTCATTTACAGGGATTCATCTGACCGGAAGATTGAGATCAAGCTTGACGCCAAGCCGCGGGATCTGATTGCCATTCGCATTCGCACCGGACTGATCGGAGACCGGGAGCATTCCCTCCTGATTCTGAACACCATTCACACTAACTTGTAATTTCCGGCTTCGCACCATGCGTCAGTCATTGAAGGCCCGTTCGGGCAAATTCTGGATGAACCTCAATCCCCTGGTGGCATTGGGCAGCATCCACATCAACCGCGGATTGCTCAAGCAGTTTGTTCTGCGGAGTTTTCAGGAGCGCCATAAAGGCAGTTTGCTGGGGGTTACCTGGTCTATCCTTTTGCCGGTGATGATGATGGGGCTCTACACTTTGGTGTTCGGTTTTATTTTCGGGAGTACCTATAATGTAATTCCGTCCGAGAATAAGACGGATTTCGGTTTGGGGATTTTTCTGAGCCTGACACTTTTCAGTCTGGTCGCTGATTCGATGGCGGTCGCCCCGGGGACGATCCTGAACTATCCCAATTTTGTCCGGAAAGTGGTGTTTCCGTTGGAAGTCCTGCCGGTTGCCACATTTGGGGCGACGCTGATCAATTTCCTGATCAGCATCGGATTGTTCGTCATTGGTCTCGTGTTCATCGGACGGGGCCTGAGCATGACGGCACTGTGGTTTCCGCTGATCGTTTTCCCGATGTTGCTGATGGCGCTTGGAATCCACTGGTTCTTTTCCGCTCTGGGTGTGTTTTTGCGGGATATTTCCCAGTTCATGGTGTTCCTGACGCAGGCTCTGCTTTACGCCAGTGCCATATTCTATTCCACCACAAAGGTGAAGGGCACGAATCTTGAGTTTTTACTGCCGTTTCTCGAGATGAACCCGATTGTCCGGGCCGTTGAGACGAGCCGCAATGTGATGCTGTGGCATATTCCGGCTCAGATCGGGGATTTGCTTTTCCTGTATGCTGTGGGAATCGCCTGTTTCTGTATCGGATTCGCGTGCTTTCAGCAGTTGAAGCCGGCATTTTCGGATGTGGTCTGATCCGTCGGCTGGCACTGCTGCCACCCGGACCAAACTCCTGTGGCGTTCCATCCGGGCGGAGGGGTGTTATCGGAATGGGCGCTCCGGATGACCTGTTGTTTCTTCGAGCATCAGCAGCTCCCGCTTGAGTGCGGGTCCCCATCTGAACCCTCCGGTCTGTCCATTGCTTCGCACGATCCGGTGGCATGGAATCAGGATCATCAGAGGATTGCGGCCGATCGCATTTCCGACCGCGCGGCAGGCTTTCGGTTCTCCGATTTGCTCAGCGATGTCGCGGTATGATGCTGTCGCACCGCGAGGAATACTTGTCAGTGCTCTCCATACGGCCAGTTGAAATGGGGTTCCGGACGGAGAGAGGATCCAGTCGGATACTGTTGGACAACCCCGATAGTATGACGACAGCCAGTGCTTCAGGTGCTGGAGTAGTGGTGGTGCATTCTCGGGGGATGGTATCGGTTTATCACTGTCTGCTTCTAGGCTCGGGTTCAGGCTCGAAATGGAATCAGGAGCCATGGTGGCGACAAAGGGGTAGGGCGCTTCGGGAATCCTGAATTGCCATGTCTGGAAAGCTTTGGGTGCCTCAACGAAACTGACGAAAGCCGGTTTGTTCATCTTCATTTTGTGTTCGACAATGCCTGCGAAAAGGGCCAAGCATCTGAAGGTTATGGAAGGGGAGCTTGAAAAGCTGTCCCATCCCGTATCGTCGACGCAAACCCATATCCAGTCAATCGAATGAACATCAAGATAGCCACGATCTCAACCGCCGCCTTTCTCGCGCTGAGTCCGGTCATCCACGCACAGGTCGATGAACGGCTTTCCGTTTCGGCGACTTACGCCTTCGAGTCCGAGTTCGTGTTCCGGGGCGTGCAGATCTCCGGCGACACCTTTACTCCCTCTGTGGAGGCTCGATACAAAGCCGATGAAAACATGGACCTGTATTTCGGTCTGTGGACTTCTCTGCCGGTTCAGAAGGTCTATAACAATATCAAGGAACATGAATATTACGCAGGCGTGACTTTTCCCGTATTGGATAACCTGAAGGTGGATTTGGGAGGAAGCTACTATCAATACCGTCCCTACACCGACGACTCGACAGTTGAAGGTTATGTTGGGTTGACATGGGAAAGCGTGCTTTCGCCCGCCGTCTATTATTATTATGATGCAGACATGGAAGAATCCACGGTTGAGATCTCAGCCGGGTACACAATCCCCATCGATCTCAAGACAGGTTTGATCCTGGGTGGATATGCTGGGTATTCCGAGTTCGCAATGGACTCGAAGTATATCGGTTTGATGGCGGACCTTTCCTACAGCTTCACCCGCTATGCAAGGGCTACTTTCGGGGTCCGGATGGCTCATCTGGATCCGGAAGAGGATCTGTTGGACACCGACACCCGTTTGTGGTGGGGTGCGTCGTTCACTGCCGGTTTCTGATTCCTTGATACCGGAACCCTTTTATACAAACGACACCCCCGCAGCCTGCGGGGGATTTTTTTCCGGTAATTGATTTTCGATGATTGACACGTGTCAGTCGATTCCCTTTCATCCTTTCTTTTTCTGAAATGAAGACAACTCTTGCTAACAAAGAATCCGTTACCCGCGAGTGGTTTGTGGTCGATGCTGCAGATCAGGTGTTGGGCCGCTTGGCAGTCCGGATTGCCAACGTGTTGCGCGGTCGTCACAAGCCCGTCTATACTCCGCATGCGGACAATGGTGATTTTGTGATTGTGATCAATGCGGACAAGATCCGGGTTACCGGCAAGAAGGAAGAAGACAAGCAGTATATGTTTTATTCCGGATGGCAGAGTGGTGTCCGCTATCGCAACGTGGCCGATTTCCGTGCCTCGCGTCCAGAGTTTATCATTCAGCACGCTGTCAAGGGGATGCTTCCCAAGAACAAGTTGACGGCTAAGATGATGAAGCGCCTCAAGGTGTATGCCGGAGCTGAGCATGAACATACCGCGCAAGAGCCGAAACCCTTTTCGTTCTAATCCATTTTTCTGAATCATGTCGACCCTTACCAAAAAAGAGGAACCAGTATACGTCGCAGTGGGACGTCGCAAGACCGCCAGTGCGCGGGTGCGTCTGACTCGCGGGACCGGAGTCATCACGATCAACGGACGTGAGCTCGCTGACTATTGTTACACGGACGAGTTGGTGGGCGCGGTGAAGGCACCTTTCAAAGTGTTGGATCTGGAAGATGCGTTCGACGTGACCGTGCTTGTGGCGGGTGGCGGACCCAATGGTCAGGCTGCAGCGATTTCCCATGGTATTGCCCGTGCGCTCCAGAAGCTGGACATGGACAATCGGCCGGCTCTGAAAAAGGCTGGTTTGCTGAAACGTGATCCGAGGGAAAGGGAACGCAAGAAGGTGGGTCAACCCGGCGCCCGAAAGAGATTCCAGTTCTCGAAGCGCTAATTGGACGCGACATCAGACGACCATTTTAAGACCCTCCTTTGGTATAAAGCCAAGAGGGTCTTTGTGTTTTGAAGGTAGTGTCTGATCGGAATACCGGAAACAGAAACAAGCACAGGGAGGAAACAAACATGAAAGTTGGAATCATTGGAGCATCCGGATACTCCGGAGAGGAATTGGTGCGATTGTTGGCCCGTCACCCCGGGGTCGAACTGGCTGTGTTGACTTCTCGCCAGATGGCGGGGCAGAGTGCCTCCAAGGTGTTTCCGGTTTTGCGCAACCGTTTTCCGGGCTTGTTGATCACGGCGTCGGATGCATCGACCTTGGCTTCGGATGGGGAAATTGGTTTGTATTTCCTCGCGCTCCCACACGGTGTTTCGGTGGAGTACGCCAAGCCTTTGCTGGAAGCGGGAAAGCACATTATCGACCTGAGCGCCGATTTCCGCCTCTCTTCTCTTGCACGCTATCAGGAGTTTTATGGCGAGCACCATGCTCCCGAGATGCTCGAAGCGGGCCGTTACATTTTCCCTGAGTTGGCAACGCCCGAACAGTTGCAGAATCCTCTGATCGCGTCACCCGGTTGTTACCCGACCAGTATTCTGATGCCGCTGATCCCGCTTGCCCGTGCGGGTTTGATTGATCCATCCCGGATCATTGTTTCGAGCATGAGTGGAGTGAGCGGTGCGGGAAAGAAAGTGGCTGACACTTATCTGTACTGCGAGCGCAATGAAAGCGTGAAAGCCTATGGAATCCCGAAGCACCGGCATTTGTCGGAAGTGGAGGAGCAACTCGAATTGGCTTTCGGTAATGGAGTGCGGGTTCAGGTGCAGTTCATTCCCCATCTTGTTCCGATGACGAGAGGGATCGCTTCCACGATGATTCTCGAACCGGTGGAAGGGGCGAAGCCGGAAGACGCCTATGGGGCATGGGATAAGGTCTACGGTGGTAAGCCTTTTGTCGGGATTCTTCCGGCAGGCGAAACTCCCGACACTGCCGATGTGATTTACACCAACCGCGTTGATTTTTCGCTGACTGGGGATGCCCGGACCGGCCGTTGGATTGTGACTTCCTGTGTGGACAATCTGCTCAAGGGAGCCAGCGGACAGGCCGTGCAATTGATGAATTTGAAGTATGGCTTTGGAGAAACCACGGGCTTGGAGCCCTGAGCGGTTGGTTAGCCTGATCCTATTTACTGAAACATGCAGCTATGAGTGCTTGGTCAATCGAATGGGTGGAGTCCAGTAACGGAGTGACCGATGCCAAGGGTTTCCGTGCATCGGGTGTCTCCTGCGACATACGGGGAAAGAGCAATGGCCAGCTCGATATCGGGATGGTTTATTCGTCTTCGCCTTGTTCGGTTGCGGGAACGTTCACGAGTAACCGTGTGAAGGCGGCTCCGGTTCTTCTGGATCAAAGCAGGGTGCGATCCGGACGCCCGGTCCACGGCGTGATCGCAAACAGCGGCAATGCGAACGCATGCACGGGAGATGAAGGATATGCCAACGCTGAAGCCCAGGTGGCTTTGGCTGAGGGACTGTCGGGTCGGACAGGGGGGAGCTTTCTCGTTTGCTCAACCGGTCGAATCGGTCGGCAAATGCCCATGGACAAGGTAAAGAAAGGAATTCATGCCGCATGGGAGTCTCTGGGCGATGATGTTTCCCATGGACATGCGTTTTCCCAGTGTATCCTTACCTCGGATACTCGCCCGAAGCGTTGTGGCGTGATCCTCCGGAATGGTGCGCGTGAAGTGCGCATAGCGGCGTGCGCAAAGGGGGCCGGGATGATTCGTCCGGACATGGCAACGATGCTGGCTTTTGTTGTGACGGATCTCGGTTGCGAACAAGCTGATCTTCAAATGCTCCTGAGTGAGGCGGTTGAGGATTCCTTCAACTCCATCACGGTGGATGGAGACATGAGCACGAATGACACGGTTCTTCTCCTCGCGAATGGATCATCCGGTGTTTCATTGGACGCCGCCGATATCGAACTCCGTTCGGCTTTTCTGAAGGGTTTGTCGACGGTATGTGAGCGTTTGGCCTACTTGATAGTCGGAGACGGAGAAAAGATCAGCAAGGTTGTGACGGTGAAGATCGTGGGTGCCCCTGATCGGGAATCGGCGCGGAAGGTGGCATACAGTATCGCGCACTCGGCTCTCGTGAAGTCTTCGTGGGCCGGATCGGATCCAAACTGGGGACGTGTGCTGTGCGCAGCGGGATACTCGGGTTTGCCCGTCAAGGAATCGGACATGTCGATGTATTACGACGCGTGTCCGGTGGTCAAAAATGGCCGGGTGCTCGACGAGAACATTTCGCAATGGCGCGAGATCGTATCGAAGAAGGAGTTCTCGATTGTGCTGGATGTTGGTATGGGGCACGCCGAGGCCCGTTTGCTGGCCAGCGATCTCACTCCCGAATACATTGAATTCAATATGCACGAATAGACGATGAAGCCTGAAAATCAGCATACGGACGCAATCTCAAAAGCGGATGTCCTCATGGAGGCCATGCCGTATCTTCAGCGTTTCCGGGACTCCGTTTTTGTGGTGAAATACGGCGGGGCGTTTATGGATGATCCGAATCCGGATCTCCGGAAGCGCGTTGCGGCCGACATCACCTTTCTTTCTTCAGTGGGAATCAATGTTGTGGTGGTTCACGGAGGGGGTAAGGCGATCAGTCGGGCGATGGAGTCAGCTGGGATCGAGGTGGAGTTTCGGAATGGTTTTCGCTATACTTCGCGCGAGGCGGTGAAAATCGTGGAGAGCACCCTCAACGATGGGATCAACCGCGAAATCTGTGACATGATCTCTGGTCATGGAGGGGTGGCTCAAGGCATACGGGGAAATGATGTGTTGCGCTGCAAACGCCAGGAGAAGGACGGACTCGGCAATCCGGTTGACCTTGGTTATGTGGGCGAGATCACGGGCGTCAAAACGGATCCGATCCGTGATGCGGTTGCGCATCGGCGGATCCCGGTGGTATCGCCGGTTGCTGTCGATGACAATGGTATGCCTTACAATACGAATGCTGACATGGCCGCCTCAAAAATCGCTTCGGCGATGGGTGCACGGCGTCTCGTGTTTTTGTGCGATGTTGCCGGGCTTCTGATGGATCCGAAAGATCCTTCCACGCTGATCTCTTCGCTGAAGGTCTCCGAGGTGGCAGGGCTTGTGGAACGGGGCATCATCGGGAAAGGAATGCTTCCCAAGGTCGATGGCGCGTGTATGGCTCTTGGTGGCGGTGTGAAGCGTGTGCACTTTGTGGACGGCTACATGCCGCACAGCATTCTTCTGGAAATCTTCACCAACAAGGGTATCGGCACTGAAATCGTCGGTGCGCGGGATGCCTGAAATTGAACCTATTCTATCCTCATAACCGGAACTCCAACCGTGAACAAACCAAGATATCTTCTCAAGGAAACGGATTTCAGCCTTCCTGAAATTGCCCAGTTGTTCGCTCTCGCAGCCGATTTCAAGCTGAACCGGGCTGGAGGAACCCCGGGGTTGCTCGCAAGACAGACTTGGGGCCTGCTCTTTTTCAAGAACAGCACACGCACGCGGGTTTCGTTCGAGGTGGGTATTCATGAACTTGGGGGGCACGCGCTCTACATGGACACCCATAATATGCAACTGAGTCGTGGCGAATCCATCGAAGACACGGCACGGGTGCTTTCCAGATACGTCCATGGGATGGTGATCCGGGCCTTTGAACACCGGTGGGTTGAGGAGTTTTCGAATGCGGGATGCATCCCCGTTATCAATGCGCTGACCGATTCCTTCCATCCTTGTCAGAGTTACACGGATGCGTTTTCGATTGCCGAGCGCTTGGATCCGAAGGTTCCTTCACCTGCCTTGTTGAAGGGGCGTAAGCTGGCATACCTCGGGGATTGTGCTTCGAACATGGCACAGTCCTGGATCCTGCTGGGAGCTCATTTGGGAATGGAGGTGGTGCTGGCCGGACCCAAGTCCTATGCGCCGGATGATGGGATTCAGAAGGTCATCGAGTCCACCGGATTGGTTCCCACCCATCGTTTTACAGAGGATGCAGGCGATGCGGCCCGGAATGCCGATGTGGTGTACACCGATGTTTGGGTGAGTATGGGAGACGAGGCTGAAGCAGAGGAACGGCTGAATGCCATGGCTCCTTACACCGTGGACATGCGGCTGATGAAGCACGCTGCCCCCGAAGCCGTGTTCATGCATTGCTTGCCCGCACACCCCGGTCAGGAGGTGAGCCAGGAGGTGCTCGATTCCCCGCAGAGCATCGTTTTCGATCAGGCCGAGAATCGTCTGCATGTCCAGAAAGCCGTCCTGGCAATTCTGGGACTGTCGCATTCGGAAAAGGATATTTGACGGCAGTCGAATCAGCGGAGATCATACAAATCTGGGATCTATTCCGAGCTAACCTTTATCAAGAAAACCTATGAAAATTGTATTGGCATATTCCGGCGGTCTGGACACGACCGTGATCGTCAAGTGGTTGACCGAGAAATACGACGCGGAGATCGTGACTTTTGCGGCTGATGTGGGGCAGCAGGAGGAACTGGATGGATTGGAGGCCAAAGCCAAACGCACCGGAGCTGGTAAGCACTACACGCTCGACCTCGTGGATGAGTTTGCGAAGGACTATGTGTATCCGATGGTCCGCGGCAATGCGATCTATGAATGCCAATACTATCTGGGTACTTCGATTGCCCGTCCCCTGATTGCAAAAGCACAGATCGATGTTGCCCGTAAGGAAGGGGCCACCCATGTGGCGCATGGTGCTACCGGAAAGGGAAATGATCAGGTGCGTTTCGAGCTTGCTTTTGCCGCTCTTGCTCCCGAACTACAGGTGATCGCTCCATGGAGAATGCCCGAGTTTCGCAAGTTATTTCCGGGCAGAAGCGAGATGATTGAATGGTGCCGCGCAAATGGGGTTGAGGTCGAAGCTTCCTTGAAGAAGCCGTACTCGATGGATCGAAACCTCTGGCACATTTCCTATGAAGCCGGCATCCTTGAAGATCCATGGTTTGACCCCACGACTCCTGACAACCGCGAAATGTTCAAGCTTTCGGTGGATCCGTCGGAGGCTCCGGATGCTCCGGAATACGTGGAATTGGATTTCGAAAAGGGCGATTGTGTTGCGATCAATGGCAAGCGTATGACGCCCCGTCAGGTGATCGAGCATCTCAATCAACTGGGCGGTCGCCATGGGATTGGTCGGGTGGATCTTGTCGAAAACCGTTTCGTCGGAATGAAGAGCCGTGGAGTATACGAGACTCCCGGTGGCGTCATTCTGATGCAGGCCCACCGTCAGGTCGAAACCTTGACTATGGACCGGGATCTGATGCATCTCCGGGATAGTCTGATTCCCCGATACGGTCAGCTCATTTACAATGGGTTCTGGTTTAGTCCCGAACGCGAAGCGCTCCAGGCCTTTATTGATAAGAGCCAGGAAACCGTGACCGGAACAGTACGCCTCAAGCTCTATAAGGGGAATGTCATTACCGCTGGCCGCAAATCACCGCTCAGCATGTATGACGAGCATGTTGCCTCGATGGAAGGGGTGCTCAGTGATTATCAGCCTGAAGATGCGGGTGGTTTTATCCGTCTCAATGGCTTGCGCTTGAAGATGCGGACCCGTCAGCTGAGTCAGCAAGGTTGATGCTGTCGGCTCAGGCATTCTCTTGATCGGACTCATCCGCCTGCGGGATTCTGTTTTTGATCTCGCGGGCGTGTTCGATCACGGTTTCCAGATCGGTCATCCGTACCGGTTTGCTCAGGTAGTCATCCATGCCTGCAGCCATGCAAAGGTCGCGGTCGCCCTGCATCGCATTTGCGGTCATTGCGACAATCCGTACTTTGTTCCCATGGGTTGCCCGGATACGGCGGGTGGCTTCATATCCATCCATCTCGGGCATTTGGCAGTCCATGAGGACCACGTCGAATGATTTCCGGGCCACCATGTCGATGGCCTGTTGCCCGTTGGATGCACATTCCGCTTCCACCCCAATGCGGCGCAACTGCATGACTGCAACCTTCTGGTTGGTCGTATTATCCTCCACGACCAACGCGTTCATGCCCGAAAACATTTTCTTGGGAGAGCTGGCACGGTTTTCGGAAGCCGGGGTGTTTTCTCTTGGCTCCGAACGGGTTGCATCGATCCGGCCAAGAGCGGTATGGAGTTCCCGCGCGCGGATGGGAAGCATGAGCAGTTGGTCGATTCCGTGTTGGGTCAAGGTTTCGCGATTGATCCGCGTGTCGGCTTTGGTGAGCAGGACCTTGAGTGCCTTCGACTGGAGACTGGATGCACTTTGCAGCGAATCACAGAATGAGAGGATTTCGTTGGGATGGGCTTTGGTTCGCAACAGAATCGCATCGAAGGGATGTCCAGAGTCCCGGGCTTGCGTGATCGCATCGGCCAGATCCGTTATGGATCGGGTTCGGGTGATTAAGGCGCCTTCCGATTCGAGGTGTCCGCTGATGGCTTGAGCGGTTGGCTCGGAGGGTTCGAGCAAGAGGATCTTTTTCTCTGGATAGCGGATGGATCGTGAATTGTCTTCCGCAGGTTTGAGCGGAATACGGAGCTCAAACAATGAACCTTTCCCGGGTTTGCTGGAAACTGTGATCTCTCCTTCCATCAGGTTGGCAAGTCTTTGGGATATTGCCAAACCGAGTCCCGTTCCTCCGTGTTTGCGGGTAGTCGAAGAATCGGCCTGATGAAAGGGTCGGAATAGATGGCGGATCTTATCGGGTTGGATTCCGATACCGGTGTCTTCGACAGCAAAGCATAGGAAGGGGTCTCCGCCTTCGCTTTCCAGTGTGTCCACTCGTATCACAACCGATCCTTCATCCGTGAATTTGATAGCGTTCCCGGTCAGGTTAATCAGGATCTGGCGCAAACGCAACGCATCACCCGTAACGATTCGAGGAGTTCCGGCGGTGATGATTCCAGTCAGCGAAACTCCTTTTGAGGTAGCCCGCGGGTTGAGGATATCCAGGACTCCGTCAATAATCGTGGACAGGTCCATGGGAGCGATGTCGAGTTCCATTTTTCCGGATTCCACCTTCGACAGGTCCAGAATATCATCAATGATGGCGAGGAGGGATTCAGCGCTCTGGGTGATGGTTTCGGCAAAGGATTTCTGATCGTTTCCAAGCGGCGTGCCGTTAAGCAAATGGGCCATGCCGATGATCCCATTCATTGGCGTGCGGATTTCGTGGCTCATGTTTGCAAGGAAGGCACTCTTGGCTGCAGTTGCGGCTTCTGCGGCATCCCTGGCGCGTTTCAACTCCTCCTCCATGGCCTTACGCAAACTGATGTCCCGGACGATCGCCAATACACTGCTTTGGTCACCCTGTCGGATGAGCGAGCTGGCACTGGTTTCAACCCATAACTCGGAACCGTTTTTCCGCCGGATGCGTCCCTGGAAAATCAGTGTTCTCCCGGAGGCTTGTGTGTTATTTTTTACATCCTCGAAACGCGATACTGAGTCCTGGTCGAACAGGTCACTGATGGTCAGGAAAACGGCTTCGGCTGTGGAATAGCCGGAAAGCCTTTCTCCGGCAGAATTGAACGAAGAGAAATGCCCGTCTGGCGAGAGCGTGAAGATGAAATCGCTGGCGTTTTCGATGATGCTTCTGTGGGTGGCTTCAAGATTCGCTTCCGCCTCGATCTTTCTGCGAATGATCTCTGTTTGGCGCTTCACCCGAACCCTCAGCGAAATAAGCCATGCCAGAAAAAGAAAGAGGAATCCGAGGAGCACTCCAGCTGCGGCCATCGCACGGGTGGCCGTCCACCATGAAGGCGCTTTTAGGATTTTGAGATCGGACGGAGAACGGAGCAGGATCCGGAACCGTTTTGGGGTTTGGTATTCGTCATACTCAACCAGGTATACTCCAACCAGAGATACCAGAGAACCCACGCCTGCATGAATCCGCGGGGTGCCGGAATCGGCAGCGTATTCATGAACAATCTCGCACGGAATGCCCTCGGTTCTCATGTAAAGGCGGGTTTCGTTTCCGAAGGTGTTCGTTCCGATAATCCTTCCTTTGACACTAACGAGTCTACCATCCCAATCGGGGTCGACAGCAACGTCGGCAGGGAAGGGTTGGGCTTGCGCTAACCTGGTTTCGCCAGTGCTGCGGTAGATGGCCTCGCGCAAGACCACCCGATTGGACATTCGCCCGGGAACTCCAACCACATCGACAACGTCACCTGGTTTCAAGGGCGTGGTGTCCCGGCTGAAAACCCGTATGACATCATGCTCCTCCCCGACGAGGAGGTAGGATCCCGGGGTGTGATGAATGAGGGTACCACGGATGAGGACCTGCCGATCCAAGGATGGAATGGGTTGATACATCCCGAGGGATGAGATGGAACGGGCCTTTTGGGAAAATGGATCCGCAGGGGCGGCTACCTCAACGTGAACATGATCCAGCGATGGAACGTTGAGTCGAATGCCGGTGAGTTGTTCCTTGTCGTTGATGATTGCCGTGCAGACTCCTCTTACCCTGAGAACGGACCCGGGAGTCACATCCGGAATCCTGTTTCCGGGTAGTCGGGCAAGGAAGTCACCGGCTGATGAGGTCATGTAGAGTTGGATGATCCGATCTACGAGCTCGGTTTTTCTGAGGTAACCCTGCATTTCAACCCATTGGGCGTCTTCGACACCGGTGAGCGCATGTTCCAGTGTGATGAGCCGGACCGGTGGCATGGCGGATGGCCCGGATCTCTGAAGACTCTGCAGACGCACAATCGGAGAGAATATTCCCGCTTCCGTTATCCCGCGCAGTTCGACGGATACGCCCGGCGGAGGGCGTTCAAAGCCCATACCGGTTTCATGAACCACGCAGATGCCCGCTGAGCTGTCCTGAACAAAAAAATGGGGCCGGGATGGATGGGAGAAGGTCACAACTCCGCTGAGAACAACCGGATGTCCCTTTGCGGCCTCTTCTTTGCTGAGATGCAAGACTTGTTCGGCCAAGCGGAAAAGAGTCTCTTTGTGTGTGGCTCCAATGCTTTCATTTTGTGAAGAATCTCCGTTTGGAAGGGGTCGGAACAGCGAATCCACGAGGATCCAACCCGGACCCGATCGAACCGCTCTCCCCCTTGCCTCGACTTTTGTTCCGGCAGGCACGAGTCTCGATTGAGGGGAGTAAATCTCAATCTGTCCGGATTCATCCCTCAACAGGAGGGATCGGCCCGGGTCCTGCCGTTGTGCCCTTCCAACGACCCGGCTTGCGGAACCCGGAGGATCGTTCTGAAGTCTTTCGATGGGCGTCGCCTCCATTGAGAAGAGTGAAGAGATGTCTCCCGAAGAATGGTCAACTTTTACATGATCGAGCGAAGACATCCACAGTTGGATTACAGAGGTTTCTCCCCCATGGTCGATTCCCCAAACGCAGACCCCGGTCGCTTCAACAAAGGATCCCTCCAGGTTGGGGATGGGCTCGCCTCCGCGTAAAAGCAATCGGGCGGTGATCGAACGCGAATCCGCGATCAGCTCAAGTTCGTGGTGATTTAAATCCGATTGATGCTGACGGTCCACGAGTCCCCGTATCGTAACAAAGCGGGGAGATGGAGACGCCATGGCATCGAGTTGGCCGGTCGCATCAACGGCATCGGGATACGCATCGGATGCCGCGAGCAAAGAAAAGCCAATCCGGCTGAGTTCCAGTCCGAGAGCGGGAATGACAGATCCGGAAATCAGTACCTTTTGTCCGGATTCAATGGGAAGCGAAGTCTTTTCTGTCGGAAGAAAATGGATCGCTCCATCCGCTTCAATCCACAGCAGGTGCCAGAACGGGTCATAGTGTGCAATTCTGGCTTCGATACTGATTGGATGTAAGCTGGACTGCAGACCCGGAGACTGGGCGATATCCCAAAATTGAACCATCGAGGTGATGATGCTTTCCGGTCGATTTTCGATTGCCTCTGTTTTGCCCGAAAGGGGCAGTGAGATCACCGGAATCAAAGAACACGCGATAAGAATATGTGACAAATGCTGCCACATGCTGGGGAGCATGGACTTTCGGGGAGGGAAATGCACGAGGATGATAATCGGATAAAAAGGGAATCCCTTACTTTAAATATTGATATTGCTCAGAATTTATCTTTACGGGACGCCAAAAATGCAAAGTCTTTTGTATCCTTCGACAACAATTGGGGAGAAGACTGAAAATGGAGGCTATTGATCTTGACAATGTATCCGACCACAGGGGGCCGTCGGAAGAGGGGGAATCCGCATCTGGAGAATCTGGAGCGTGGGCGATCGGCGATGCTGAGGAACTCTACGGGATTCCGCGTTGGGGGCAGGGGTTTTTCTCCGTCAGCGACGATGGGTTTTTGAACGTGCATCCCGCCGGGGATCAACGGAGCCTCAAGGTGATGGACCTGATAAAAGGGGTGCGTGGGCCGGTGCTCATCCGGTTTCATGACATTCTGAGGCATCAGGCGGAGCGCCTTCAGCGGGCATTTGCCATGGCGATTCAGGAGGAGGACTACAAGGCGAAGTATGTCGGGGTTTTTCCTCTGAAGGTGAATCCATACAGAGAGGTTCTTGAGACGCTTTTCACGGATTGGGAGAATGATTACCATCCACTGGGTTTTGAGGTGGGTAGTAAGCCGGAATTGCTGATTGCACTGGGTTTGCACCGGGGAACGAAACGGTTCATCTTGTGCAACGGATTCAAGGACAAGGGATACGTGGACCTTGCGCTTCAGGCGAAGCGAATGGGTAAACCAGTATTCATCATTATTGAGCGCTTCTCCGAAATCGAAATCGTGCTCAAGCAATGTAAGCTGCATGGCGTTACCCCGAATCTGGGTATCCGGGTAAAGCTTTACAGCTACGGAGATGGAAAATGGGCCTCTTCTTCCGGCGAAAACTCCAAGTTCGGACTCAATACCATGGAGGTGGTCCGGATGTGTGAGTATCTCAGAGCCAATGGATTACAGGACAGTTTGCGACTCCTGCACTTTCATGTCGGCAGCCAGATTCCCGATATTCGTACCATCAAGGGCGCTCTGGTGGAGGCTTCACAGTTTTATTGCCAGTTGCGTTTGATGGGTTTCCCAATGGGATACCTGGATGTCGGAGGTGGGCTCGCGATCGACTACGACGGCACCCGTACTCTCGCCGACAGTTCGATGAACTACACGATGGAGCAGTATGCCCGTGACGTGGTGTTCAACATCAAGGAAGTGTGTGAGATGCACAAGGTGGAAGAGCCGAATATCATCTCCGAGAGTGGTCGGGCAATTGCGGGGCCCCATTCGATTTTGGTTTTTGAGACCCTTTCCAAAATTTCCAAGTCGGTCGACGTCATGGGTCATTTTTCGACTCGATCGGCGCCCAAGATTATCCGGGACCTTCAGGATATCCTGAACAATCCATACAAATACAACCGGTTGGAGCGCCTCTACGATGCCCGCCAGAAGAAAGAAGAGGCGTTCGCGCTTTTCAACCTGGGTTACATGGATTTGGAGACCCGGGCGGCTGTGGAGTCCCTGTTTTGGCGCATTTGCCAAGAGATCCACGGAACCTTGGATGAGAGCAGGTTTACTCCGGAGGAACTCTGGACTCTCGACAGAACCTTGTCGGAACAGTTTGTTTGCAACTTTTCGGTCTTTCAGTCTCTCCCGGATCATTGGGCGCTGAACCAGCGTTTTCCAATCGTCCCCTTGCATCGCTTGAACGAGAAACCCACGGTGAATGCGCGGATCGTCGACATTACCTGCGATAGCGACGGGGAGATCAGCGACTATCTGGGAGAAGAAGCGCAGAATCAGACCCTATTGCTTCACACGCTTAACGATAAGCCATACATGGTGGCGGTTGCTATGACGGGCGCGTACCAGGATGTCCTCAATAGTTCGCACAATCTTTTCGACCGCACCTCCGAGATTCAGGTCTGGTTGAACCCTGACGGAGACCCGGGAAATGGTTACAAGATCGTGCGCAATACCCAGCCTGCAGCGATTGGAGATGTCTTGAGGACCATCCAATACAACCGCGATGATCTCCTCTCCTGTATGCGCGAATCAGCCCGTAAGCATGGAGAAGTATGCGACTCGGAAGTCGTGGACTCATTCATCCGGGAATACGAGCGGCAGATGAACGCATCCACCTATCTCGATCCCTCGGATTGATCTGCCGGCTTGATGCCGGGTGGGGGCATATCAGTCGACGATTCCGCCACTGCTCAGGAAGATTCCCTTGAGGTTCATTTCGAGCTTCTTGGGATTCGGAGATGCCATCATCGCCTCGGCTTTGGTGATTGTGCCGGCATGCACGAGTCTCAAAAGGTCCTTGTTGAACGATGTCGTGTGCACGCTTTCGGAAGACTCAATGAGTTTCGGGATCTTGTCGAATTCACCGGCCTCGATGATTTGACGACCCAAAGCATCGATCATGAAGAACTCCATGACCGGAACACGTCCACCATCGACGGCAGGAACCAGTTTCTGAGTGATGGTTGCCCTCAAGCTTGCAGCAACCTGAGGTTGCATCGAATCCCGTGCATTGATCGGAAAAAACTCGAACAAACGCTGGATGGCTTGTTGGGCCGAAGATGCGTGGAGCGTCCCGAAAACCAAATGCCCGGTTTCTGCCGCCCTTAGAGCGGTTTCGAAGGTGTCGCCGTCACGCATTTCCCCCACCAGGATGACGTCGGGGTCTTCACGCATGGCGGCTTTCATTCCCATCTGGAAACTGGGTACATCGATCCCGACCTCGCGCTGATTGATCAAGGAGCGTTTGTCCTTGTAGGTGTATTCGATCGGGTCCTCCAGGGTGACGATGTGTTTGTCCTGCCGCGTGTTGATGTAGTCGATCATCGCAGCCAGCGTCGTGCTCTTCCCTGAACCGGTGGCGCCGCAGAGCAGGGCAATTCCGTTGCTCATCTCGCAGATGCTGGTGAATCCCCCGGCAATCAGATTGATATCGTCAAAGGTTGGAATCTTATCCTTTACGTGTCGTAGTACCATACCCGGGGTGCCCCTTTGAAAAAAAACGTTGCAGCGGAAACGTCCGGCCCCGTCGACGACAACCGAAAAGTCCGACTGAAACTGGGTTTCCCAGTTATTGCGGAATTGCGGCGGAATAATCGAAGAAATGACGGTGGAAAGATCTTCCGGAGAAAACGGTGAGGTCTCCACGTCCTTTAGGTGCCCGTCGATGCGGAAAACCGGATTCTTTTTGGACTTGAGGTGAAGGTCGCTTGCTTTGTGCTGTACAGCGAGTTTGAGGAGGGCTTGGAATTTTTCGATGGACGTCATGATCGAATTGGGATTAGGGTCACATTTCGAGGTAGTTCGATTTAGCGACGCATTATTGAGGTAATTCAGATGGATTCAAAACAATTCTACGGAGTGCATACGGCTTTGGTCACACCGTTCTCGGACGGCAAAGTGAACTACGCCGTGCTTGAACGTCTGGTCAGCCGGCAAATTGAAGAGGGTGTGGATGGCTTGGTTTCGGTGGGCACCACCGGTGAGTCTCCTACCTTGGACTTTGAAGAACACATTGAAGTGATTCGACAGACGGTTCAGTTTGTGAACGGGAGGGTTCCGGTCATTGCAGGCACGGGTTCAAACTCGACCGACGAGGCCATTGAGTTGACGGAGCGGGCGGAAAAAGCCGGGGCGGACGCTTTCTTGTTGGTGGCGCCTTATTACAACAAACCGAGTCAGCAGGGGTTGTTTGAGCACTTTTCGAAGATTGCGGAGACCACTTCAAAGCCGATTATTCTCTATTCCATTCCGGGGCGCTGCGGTGTTGAGATCGGTTTGGATACGGTCTGCCGGTTACACGAAAAATACCCGCACATTTGTGTGCTTAAAGAGTCGGGAGCATCCTGCGATCGCGTGAGCGATCTTGTATGCCGTTTGGGTAACGATTTTGTGGTCTTGAGTGGGGAGGATAATCTCATTTTGCCCTACATGTCGGTCGGGGCAAAAGGAGTGATTTGCACCACTTCAAATGTGCTGCCCCGTGAGATGGTGAAGATGGTTACACTGGCGTTGAACAACGATTTTGCCGCAGCGCGTG
The DNA here is from genome assembly GCA_016933595.1 of Opitutales bacterium. Taxonomy (GTDB): domain Bacteria; phylum Verrucomicrobiota; class Verrucomicrobiia; order Opitutales; family JAFGAQ01; genus JAFGAQ01. Next base: position 30,617 of record JAFGAQ010000217.1, read on the forward strand.
CGATCCATCAGCAGTATTTTCCGATATTCAAAGCACTGTTTATCGAGCCTAATCCGGTTCCGGCAAAGTATGCGCTTCATAAGATGAAGGTGATCCCGTCACCCGAAGTCAGAGCTCCATTGTGCGGCATGACATCCGAGAATCAGAAAATGATGGATCGGGTGCTGGAATCGATGGGTTTGATCGGAAAGAAGGGTGCCTGATGGACAGTGCCCTGAACGGGCAATGGATGGGTAACAGGACCGGTCTACCCGATCCAATGGCAAACAGGCATGCTCGCATGCCCTGCAGTGATGCTTTGTCCTCATTACCGAGTATGAGTTTTGTATATTGAGAGAGCCTATGGAATCGTCATTGTCATCTCAGATGAGCCCGGGATTATTGATCGCGCATCCTTCACTGAAAGATCCCAACTTCGAGAAGAGTGTGATCTTGCTGTCGGCATACAGTCCGGGTGACGGAGCGGTTGGGGTGATCCTGAACCGTCCGTCCAACCGGACCATTGGGCAATGGACCGATGATTTCGCTTTCACGGCTCTCGAGCGGGTGCCCGTATACCACGGAGGGCCGGTTCAACACGATCAACTCATTCTGGCCGCGTTGGATTGGGGTTCTGGTCCGGAAACCTTCCGCTTCCGGTTTGGTTTGAGTATTGAGGAGGCGATGAGGATACTCGATCGCGATGAACAAATCGAGGTGAGGGGATTTATGGGTTATGCGGGTTGGACCGGCGGACAGCTTGAGGCAGAAATCCGCCAGCGAGCGTGGGTGGCTTTGTCTGTCAACCCATCGGTTCTATCACAATATGAACCGGAAACCATGTGGCAGTCGTGTATCCGTATGCTGAATCCGGGGCCCGTCGGCTTGTTGGATTTTCCGGATGATCCAGCGTTGAATTAGGCTCGGACTCAGGGAAATCAATTCAATGAATGCTGGTTTCATGCAATGAGCGGGGTTGAATTGAGCCGTGACCTTTTGGTGGATCTGGGCGGATGGGATGTCCTCAAGGAGGCCAAGACCCTGCTAGAGAGGGGCTGCGTAAAGGAAGTATTCTGGCAGGATAAGGTGATATCCGGGATCGTTGAGACGGGTGGAAGGGTGTGGCGACCGCGTCTTGACCTTGCGGCCGCGCCCTTTGCAGAAAACCGTTGTTCGTGTGCCTACGGTCGCAATGGGATGGTGTGTGCCCATGCGATAGCGGTTTGCCTGCGGGAAATGGAGTCGGCAAAACGAGCGGAGGCGGATTCAGGAGCAGGAGAAGTTGATTCAGGGGTTGAGTCCGGGGCAATTCCCAAGTCCTTGGTTTTGTCGGAGGGGAAGGGAATTCCCCTGCGGTTTTGCGTGTATTTGCCTCCGAATATGGATCGCCTTCTGACGGGGGGGCAGGTTACCATCCGTGTGGATGCTCAGTTTGGTAACGGGGAGGCAGTATCGCCCAATAAAGTGGATCGCGGAAAAGCGTATCGAATGGAGCCGCGTCATGCTGCGTTTGCAGCTTTGTTGGAGGAATGGTGTGGTGGAAGAATGGCTGGAATGCTCCAGATGGACGTGCACCGTATGATCCGGGTGTTCCGTGTGTTGAGAGATGAACCGGTGTTTTTCTGGATGAGGGATCCTGGTAAGGCGTTGGCATGGCAGAATCATGTGTTGGAGGGAATGCCTCCGTCTTGGTTCGCCGTGGAGTCGCAGGCTTCGAATCCTCCTGCGAGCCGGGAGGTGGAATCTTCAAAGAATTTGCAGCCCGTGCCGTCCAGCAGTCCTATGTCTGGCGATGATGCTCTGCCTCGTTGGGAAGTGGAGGGGTCTTTGCATTACCTGTCCGTGCGTTTGGAACAACCGGATCATCCGGAAATGGCATGGATCCGCGCCGAATTGAAACAGCATGGATTCGGATGGGATCCGGTAACAGGAAAATGGTGGCTCCGGGATCCACACAAACTGTTGAATTTTCTTGCGATGCATTTGGATGGGCTGATCCGGACTAAGGGCGCAGCGATTGGCTCGAATTTCAGAAAAGTGTTTGGGAAGGTGCGAATGGCTGGTATTCGCGCATCGATCCACGAACTGGGAGGGAATTATGAGTTGGAGGCTTCATTGGATGCGGGAGTTTCTGGGGATGTGCTTCGCCGACAGCTGGAGCAGGGCCGGAATTACTGGGTCGATGGCGATCGTGTTGTATTAATCCCCGATCGTGTGATCCAGGCTCTTTCCGGATTGGGTGCCCAAACCTCGGCGTCATCTGCTGTCAATGGCAGCGTCCGGGCAAAGCTGGACTCCAGAATGTTGGCTGCCGCGGAACGATGGATTGACGATTCCGGGGCTTCGGTAACCTTTCCCGATACATGGAAGGCGCGGACGGCGGCATTGAGGGATTTGGGAAGACTGGAAGATGCTCCGATGGGCGGCGAACTTATGGATGTCATGCGCCCATACCAGCGACTTGGCGTGGCGTGGATGTATCACTTGTACCGCCATGGGCTGGGTGGCTTACTGGCCGATGAAATGGGGTTGGGAAAGACGCTCCAGGCAATCGGATTGATCGATTCGGTGAGGCGCTCCGAGTCCATTCCGGGTTTGGTGATTTCGCCTGCGGGGTTGGTTGGAAACTGGGCGAGGGAGTTGCGGAGGTTTGCTCCGGGTCTCCGCATTGTCGTCCATCATGGTGGGGCGCGATCCCAGTCTGTGGAAGGCTTTCAAGGTGCAGATGTTGTCCTCACATCCTACTCAACTTTGGCGCGTGATATTGATTGGATCTCTGAAGGGAGTTTTGGGCTGGTCATTGCAGATGAAGCCCAGCACATCAAAAACAGGAGGACTTTGCATGCCAGTGCACTGCGTCGATTAAAGTCATCCGGGCGTTTTCTCCTCACTGGTACTCCGATTGAGAATTCGATCGAGGATGCAGTTGCGCTGTTTGATTTCCTGATGCCGGGCTATGTGGCGAAGCCCGCCGGATCAAGTGTTGAACGGGAACGGGATGTCGGTCGGCTGAAAGACTTGCTGGCTCCCTACATTCTTCGGAGGACCAAGGACAAGGTAGCGCCTGAACTACCGGACAAAATTGAGCAGGTGGTTTATTGCCCGCTCAATGAGGAGCAGGCCAGTGCCTATGAATCCATCCGGAGTAAGGGCGAACGTCGCATCAGCGATATGGAGTTGCGGGGAGACGGTGAATCCAGCATCCGGATGGCGGCATTTACTGAATTGTTGCGGATGCGACAGTTCTGCGCGGATCCAAGGTTGGTGGATCCTTCCTTTGGAGTCTTGGGATCCGCAAAATGGGAGGCTTTTCGCGAGATCCTTTTCGCCTGTATGGATGATGGTCACCGTATCCTCGTCTTTTCACAGTTTGTATCCATGTTGAGCATTCTCAGAGACGAACTGGACAAACTGGGTGTGGGATATTGCTA